>JBDLIF010000046.1:0-11349 GCA_039714955.1 Pseudomonadota bacterium
TAGAAGAGCCTGCCGAGATCGTGGGCCTGCTGAATGCCAATCACCAGGTTGTCCGGCAGGAAGTCGTTGTTGCGCACCCGCAGGCTGTAACGGGGCAGCCCGGCGTAGACCGCGTCCGCGCCATAGGCGAAGGCATAGCGGGCATTCTTCAGGGTGCCCGCGGGGGAGAGTAATTCAGGTTTTTTCACTTTCGCGCTGTAAAATTAACTCTACTTTGTCAGATTAATTAATTAGTGTCCGTCCAGAAACAAAGGCATTCCCTCCCTCCGCGGGGGAGGGTTAGGTGACTAACGGCTTCCTGCCTCACGTGGCATTTGCCCATCCCTAGGCGGCAGGTGGGGGGATCATATAGTGTTGAATTTCATGCCATTACTCCCCCTCCCCCCAGCCCCCTCCCGGTGGGAGGGGGAGTTTCTGGACGGGCACTAATTAAGGGATAGGTCAGGCATGACCTATTTAAGCTCCACTTCCATGCGATGTCTCAAGGGACCCAGGATGAGCGCATCCCTGACCACTTCGATGGTGACCTTTTCCCCTACCTGCCTGTCCATCAGCGCGAGTCTGACATCGGTATAACTGGTTATCTTCCGGTCATCGATGCTAAAGATGGTGTCCCCTTCCTTAACCCCCGCCTCTTCCGCGCCGCTCTCATGACTGAAGCCGGAAACCTCCGGAGGTGAGCCCTCGGTATTGAGAAAGACCCCCAATTTTCCGGAAGGCGGCAGCCCATTCCGCCTGGTCATGATCAGGAAGTCACCCATCTCCGGGTCTACTGTACTGCCGGATCTGGCATTGATCACGATGGCCGAAGAGACCGGTACCCGCCGTTTCAGTCGGTTCGGAATGCCAGAGCCATAGAGCAGATGGCCAACACCGGCCAGGATCACCATGTGTCCATCGGGATGTTCGCGCAGCCAGGCCGCCGCCCGTTCCGCCATACCCTCGTCCCACAGTAGCTGTACATCCAGGAATCGTTCGAAATCGCTGCTCTCTGTTTTTGGATGCTGGTCGAATATATGCTGTAACCGGCTCCGGTAGGCCTCGTCTCCCCGATCTATCTCCTGGGGGATCCGCGCCTTCTGCTCCTCACTGAGACTCTCCAGCCCCCCCTCTTTTACCTGATTGGTGATCTCCCGCTCGACATTCAGGGCAATGAGGGGGATCCCGTGCTCACGGGCATACTGAAAGATCGGGCGATAGAGCCGGTAGTCGTAGCTCCAACGCTCGAAATACTCGGACCCGCGGATGAATTCGGTCTCGTCGATCTTGCCGGCGATATAGTCATCCAAAACGGATTGGAAGGGCTGCTGAAAAAACTCCAGACCAATGGCCAGCACGGGATGGTGGGCATGCTGGCTTTCGATCACCGCCAGTTGATTCAGATGGTGTTCATAGCGGTCATGTTTCTCTCCAACGAAGATCACCCGCCGGTCCACCACTTGCTCAATCATACGGTCCAAACCGATCAGACTTGAAAGGTCAATCACCCTGGGGGCATCCTCCTCAGAAGCCACAACCTCACCCAATACGGCCATCAGCAGACCTGTTATCAGTAACTTTTTCAACAATGAACTTTCCTCCAGGCCGGTCGATTTCACTTTCGGTCCCGCCAGCAATCGGTAAAATAGCCAGATCATGCGTCCTCTGACCTACAAATTAGCCTACTGTTTCATCCTGCTGGTCGGTTATGCCACGGCCAATGCCAATTCCGCAACCCAGGTGATCGACCACAGTCTCGAAGTAAGCCTGTTCCCGGAGGAACAGACCTTGCGGGTCAGGGATCGTATCCATCTGCCGGATGATGGACCCCTGGAGTTCACTCTGCATACCGGGCTTGACCCACACATCATAACGCCTGGCGCATCACTCACCCAAACAGGGCTCTCCGTTTACAAAACAATCCTGCAAAACTACCATGTCACCTTGCCTGAAGGCGTGCGGGATTTCACCCTGGAGTATGGCGGGAAGATCGCCCACAAGTTTCAATCCAGAAAGGAGAGTCCTGGCCGCGACCAGAAGTTGCTTTCGGGGACCATCTCATCAGAAGGGGTCTTTCTCGATGCGGGTGTCGCCTGGTACCCGTTTTTTCCCGGTACCCATCAGACATTCAGTCTCACGGTGGAGGTTCCAGCAAAATGGCAGGTTGTCAGCCAGGGAACAGGCCCCATCGAAACAACGCATGATGGTAAACGCAAGATAAGTTGGCGCGAAACCAATCCTCAGGATGATATCTATCTGATCGCCTCGCCCTTTCACTACTTCGCCCGGACTGACAAACCGGTTCACTCCCAGGTCTATCTCCGTCAGCCGGACAAGGCGCTCGCGGAGCGTTACCTGGCTGCCACCGAAGATTATCTGGAGCTCTACCAGGAACTCATCGGTCCCTATCCCTACAGCAAGTTCGCCCTGGTGGAGAATTTCTGGGAGACCGGTTATGGCATGCCGTCATTCACCCTGCTGGGCTCACGGGTCATCCGCCTCCCCTTCATCCTGCACACCTCCTACCCCCATGAAATCCTGCACAACTGGTGGGGCAACGGGGTCTATGTCGATTATCCCAGCGGTAACTGGAGCGAAGGTCTGACCGCCTATCTGGCGGACCACCTGCTGAAGGAGCAGCAAGGCAAGGGCATAGAATATCGCCGCTCGGCCCTGCAGCGTTTTGCTGACTTTGTCCGCTCAGAAAATGATTTTCCCCTCATTGAGTTTCGCTCTCGTCACTCCACCGCCAGTCAGTCAGTGGGTTATGACAAGAGCCTGATGCTGTTTCATATGCTGCGCCGCAAACTGGGCGAGCAAAATTTCATTGCCGGCCTGCGCCACTTCTATCGGGAGCATCTTTTCCGACCGGCTGGATTCACCGACCTGCAACACGCCTTTGAGAAGGCCAGCGGTGAAGACCTGGGCCGCTTCTTTCGGCAATGGACCCAGCGCACCAGCGCGCCGGCTTTAGAGGTCCGGGATCTAGATATAGTATCGCTTGAAGATGGCTATAGACTCAGTGGCACCTTGCTCCAGTCACAACGCTGTGCCCCATTCGATCTGGATGTGCCGATAGTGGTCTATCCGGAGCAGGGGAATCAGCCAGTCAAACTCAACATACCCATGGATTCAAGGGCTAAACCATTCGCTGTCGACCTCAGCTTCAAACCCTTACGTATCGATATCGACCCCTGGTTCGACCTGTTTCGCCAACTCCACTCGCAAGAGGCACCCGCAACCCTGAGCAAACTGTTTGGCGCCGACAAGATCCTGTTTGTACTGCCCGCCGATGCCCCCAAGACACAACTCTATGGTTACCGGCAGCTGGCAGCAAACTGGAGCAAGGGCTATCAGGAGGCATCTATCATCTTGGACAAGGAATTGAGCAGTCTACCCGAGCAGACACCGGTCTGGCTGCTGGGCTGGGAAAACCACCTCCTTGAAGACTTCCTGTCTAAAAGGGATAGTTCCCAGATCGAGTTACGGAATGACCGCCTCCAGGTTGCCGGTCAGCCCTTAAACCGTCTCACGGACAGCCTGGTCATGGTAGATAGAGACAAGACAGATGGCCGGGTCATCGCGGTGATTGCCAGTAACAACCCGCAAGCCCTGCCTGGACTCACGCGAAAAGTGCCGCATTATGGCAAGTACAGCTATTTGGTCTTCACGGGAGAGACACCTGACAACCAACTCAAAGGGCAATGGGCGGTAACGGAATCTCCCTTGCGACGCTACCTGACTGAAGAGAGACCCCCCATGGAAGCGCTGCGTCCCGAACCACTCTGGCCAAGCCCTGCCGGCACAGATGCAAAACGCCCTCAAGATTAAATCCCGATTCAAGCATCAACACTGGAACCGAAGGATGTTATTACTCAAGTTTTGGAGTTCAGTTACTCCAATGAGGTACCAAGCGGAGAGGGGGATAGCGTTTTGAGAGCGTCTGCGGCCATGGAAGGCGCAGTCGAGCGTACAGGGATAGTATTAACAGCGTGTCTCAAAACGCTATCTCCCTCTCTGCGCCCCGTTTGAACTCCGAAACTTGAGTTATTAGAAAGGTTATGGGCAACCACTTTAGCCTCCATCAGTTCCTTATCAGGAAGACGCTTGAGTCCCAGCAGTTGAACCTAGATTCCTCAGTTGACCGCTATGTACTGCACTAATCGTTTTGAAAACATAAGCTTTATCAGCATTGAAGGGTTTCACCTATTGGGTGAGCAACGCTACACCGCGAATGGCACGCTTGTGGCGGCGCATGGCTACGTTACAACTCCTTGCAATAGAATAACTATTACTCCGGGCATCCTGCCCTCCACCCTACGGGCCAGCTCAAGCTGTTCAAATCGCTCCAGGCGATTTAGTCCGCATCGTTGTGCGATGTGCAGGGACGCACAAGTGTCGCGGGCACAGGATGTGCTGGAGCGACCCTTGCCCTGCACCACCACAAGCGCACCCTTCACGGTGTTCAACTGAGGATTCTAGGTTGAAACAGAGTGGCTTACGGACCTTCTTATTTGCCCTGCTATGGTGGATTCTCACTGATGGTGCAATGGATTCATGGTTGGTTGGCGTGCTGGTGGTACTGTTTGCGACGCTGGTCAGCGTGGTGCTACTGCCTCCCTTTTCCTGGTCCTTGACTGGTATCGTACGCTTTGTCCCGTTTTTTCTCTGGCGTTCCCTGTACGGCGGAATGGATGTAGCCAGGCGAGCGCTGCATCCCCGGCTTCCGATCTCGCCAGGGCTGTATGATCACCGATGGCGGTTGCCGCCTGGCCTGCCTCGGGTGTTCATGGCGAATACCGTGAGTTTACTACCGGGTACATTGAGTGCAGAGTTGGATGAAGAGTGCCTGCGTATCCATGTTCTCGATCAAACAGGCACTTTTGCCTCAGAGTTGAAGGTGGTCGAGGCGCGTGTGGCGGGGCTGTTTGGGCTGAATCTGGTCGCTGCTGGGAGTGAGGAGTGATATGAGACGTTGCAAAAACAGACTTGTTGTCGCTGACTCTGTGCTCAACGGTGGGGATGCATTTGAGCGGGCCGTTACGTTGGCGGAGAACAATCAAGCTCAACTGACAGTGGTGTCAATATTGGCAAGGCTTCCAGCGAGGACAGAGTGCACTTAGACAGCTTCATCGTATCCGCCTTGCTCCTGCTGGCAGTCACATCGGTGGCGGTCGCGCTCTTCCGCCACCTCGGCCTCGGCTCGGTGCTGGGGTTGTTGGTCGCGGGCGTGGTAGTCGGACCCCACTCCCCAGGACCCTATGTGACAGCCCATGTCGAGGATGTGCGACATTTCACTGAATTGGGGGTGGTGTTGCTGCTGTTCGTGATCGGCCTGGAGATGAAACCAAGCCGTATGTGGTCGATGCGCCAGGATTTGTTCGGCCTCGGCTCGTTGCAGATCCTGCTGACCGGTTTCGCCATTACATTGTATGTGTCGTTGGGCGAAGCGTCCTCGAAAACGGCGCTGCTCATCGGCCTCACTCTGTCGCTCTCTTCCACAGCCTTCGTTATGCAACTGCTACAAGAGCGGGGGGAGTTTGCCAGTAGCCACGGTACCGGCACATTCGCGGTCCTGTTGATGCAGGACCTCTCCGTGGTACCGCTGCTCGCCTTGGTGCCACTGTTATCCGATACCGCCGCTATCGCCTCCGGCATCCCAGTATGGGAACAGTTGCTCATCCTGGGCGGCATGTTCTTCGTTCTATGGATCTTCGGCCGTCGATTGGTCCCTTTCACCTTGGAATGGCTGGCCCACCACGACAATCGCGAGGCATTTCTGCTGGTAGTATTGCTGTCAGTGTTCTTGGCGGCATGGGCGATGCACCTGGCAGGACTCTCCATGGCGCTGGGAGCCTTCATCATGGGTATGCTGCTCTCCGGGTCACGCTACAATACGCAAATCCGTGCGCACATAGAGCCCTACAAAGGGCTGTTAATGAGCCTGTTTTTCGTCGCAGTTGGCATGTCGATCGACCTCGGGGAACTGGCCGAACGGCCGCTCGAATTCGTGCAGCACACCGCTGTCCTGATCGGCATCAAGCTTGTTGTGTTGTTTCCGTTGGCGCTCGCCTTTGGATACTCTACCAGTAACTCGGTGCGCATCACCTTCCTGCTTGCCCAGGCAGGCGAATTCGGTTTCGTACTTTTCGGATCAGCCCTGGTTCTTGGGGTCATCGACGAGGCTATCTTCATTATGGCGGTGGGCGTGATTTCTCTGAGTATGCTGGTTACCCCGCTGCTGGTACGTATCGGCAATGAGTTGGCCTGTCGATTAGAGGGCCAGCGCATAAAGCCCCAAGATGTACCCAGCGAAATATTGGATGCGCCGGAACAACGGGTGTTGATCGGCGGCTACGGACGTATGGGTCACACCGTAGCCACGTTGCTAGAGGCAAGCGGCGTTCCCTTCGTCGCCTTTGACACCAATCCCGAACGGGTGGCGCAGGGGCGCGCCCATGGTCAGCCAGTCCTGTACGGAGACATCTCCGACCCCGAGTTGCTCGCCGCCGCCCATGTGGAGCGGGCCTCCCTGGTTGTAATCACCATCAACACCGGTGCCACCGCGTTGCGCACGGTCTCTCACCTGCGCAACATCTACCCCCAGGTGCAGATCATCGTGCGTTCCCGGGATCTAGAGGCAAGCGCCCAGCTTCTCCAGGCCGGAGCGACCCATGCGTTTCCTGAAGCTATCGAAGCAAGCCTGCGCCTCGGTGCAACAGCACTCCAAATGGTCGGTGCACCCACTGATAACGTCGATCTGCTGATACAAGGTATAAGAGAAAGGGGCTACGAACTGGTGCGTGAACGGGCGGAGGACTCTGAGTCGCAAAAATCATAACGGTACATCCTAGAATGTTTCTGAAGGAGGTGAATGCAATGAAGAGATTTAAGGACATTCTTTGCGTGCTGGAGCCAGGTAAGATATGCAAACCGGCCCTGGAGCGCGCCGTTACACCAGCGGAGCTGAAATCACGACGCGCGCTGAACCAGCAGATTCTCGAAATGGCCAGCTCCCTGGCGCTGGCCGACTCGGCCGAACTGCATATCGTGCATGCTTGGGAGACGATCGGTGAGAGTGCCATGCGCGTTGCGATCGAGAGTACGCCAGAGGAGAAAATCATTGCCTACGTCGAACACGTGAGGCAGCATCACGCAGCCAGTCTGGATGTGCTGATGCGCGAAGTGACCGGCAATCTGGGGCAGGATGCTGTGGATTATCTCAAACCACAAACGCATCTGATAAAGGGTTGGGCGCGTAAAGAGATCCCGGCGCTGGCCAAGCGGATCGAGGCCGATCTCGTCGTCATGGGAACGGTGGCCCGCACCGGCGTCCCCGGATTCATCATGGGCAATACAGCGGAGACCATCCTGAACCAGATCGATTGCTCCGTGCTTGCGGTCAAGCCGCCCGGCTTTGTAACGCCGGTCACGTTGGAGGAGTGAATGTCCATGGAGGTGTTGTATTTGGGTATGGCTCTGTTCCTCCTTTTGACCTTGGTGGCGGGGCTGTGGCGTGTCTTGCGCGGTCCGACACCCGCAGACCGTATGCTGGCGGCACAGCTGTTCGGGACCACTGCCGCCGCCAGCCTGCTGTTGCTGGCCCAAGCATCAGGCACTTCGTATTTACGCGATGTGGCCCTTGTATTCGCCCTGCTGGCCGCGGTGACCGCTATCGCCTTTGTACGACGCGCCTGGGTTGTCTGGGAAGATGACGATGCGGGTGACTGAGTTCCTCACTCTGTTCCTGTTGCTTGCCGGAGCGGGCTTCTTCCTGGCCGGTACGCTAGGTCTGTTGCGGTTTCCAGATGTCTATACACGCCTGCATGCCTTGACCAAGGCAGACAATGTGGGGTTAGGATTGGTCGTGGCGGGGCTTGCACTACAGGCGGAGTCATGGGCTGTAGTGGGCAAGCTGCTGCTCATCTGGCTGCTGGTTCTCATGGCCAGCGCCAGTGTCGCCCACTTGGTGGCAAGAACGGCATTACGCAAGGGAATAAAACCGTGGAAACGATAACACTGCTGGAACGGGTGTTCGACGGGTTGCTGATGCTCACCCTGCTGTGGCTGGCCTGGCGGGCATTGCAGAGTCCGGACCTGTTCAAGGCCGTTGTACTGTTCATTGCCTTCGGCCTGACCATGGCTTTGGTTTGGGTGCGCCTTCAGGCCCCTGACATTGCCTTGGCCGAGGCGGCCATAGGTGCAGGTCTGACCGGAGCCCTGTTGCTGAAAGCACTGGCCCAGTCGAACGAGCTGGCCGACCGGGTGAGTGACGATCATACGACTGACACCGGAGATACCCATGAACACCGCTGATCACAGGGCGCTCCCGAAACCATTTCAGTACGTTCTCCTGGTGTTAATATCGGCTTTGGCGTGTGGGCTGGGTTATGCGGTACTCTCTCTGCCGGATCAGGCGATCGAGCTCAAGGGCCTGGTGGAGGCAAACCTGGAAGCAAGTGGTGTGCGCAACCCGGTTACTGCCGTACTGCTTAATTTCCGGGCTTACGATACCCTGCTGGAAATGGCCGTGCTGTTACTGGCCCTGATCGGTGTCTGGTCACTTGGCGCCACGCCGATGCGCCGTGGAGCTGACCCGGGGCCTGTGTTGTCTGCCTTGGTGCATGGACTGGTGCCGATGATGATCCTGGTGGCCGGTTATCTTCTCTGGGCCGGGGCCCATGCGCCCGGCGGCGCCTTCCAGGCGGGAGCGGTGCTGGCGGCCTCGGGGGTTCTCTTGTTGCTCACCGGTAAGCGTCTCACTGCTCGACTGACGGGTAGACCCTTACGCATTGCACTGCTTGCTGGTTTGGGGGCTTTTATCACTATCGGCGTCATAGTGATGCCTGCGGGCGGAATGTTTCTGCAATATCCACCCAGCCACGCCGATGGCCTGATCCTGTTCATCGAAGCAACGGCTACACTATCAATCGGCGCCATCCTGACCGCCCTGTTTCTGGGCGGGCGTACAGTTTCCGGTGGGGAGCGATGATGTTCTTCGCCCTGTATGCCCTCACTGGTATCGGCCTGTTCGTTCTCGGGCTCTATAGCCTGATCGTACAGGCCCATCTAATCCGCAAGATTATTGCCCTGAACATCATGGGCAGTGGTGTATTTCTGGTCCTCGTCGGGCTGGGCGGGCGTACGTCCAGCGCAGTGCCTGATCCGGTGCCACAGGCCATGGTGCTTACCGGCATCGTAGTTGCCATCGCCGCCACAGCGCTGGCTTTGACTCTTATACTGCGTGTACAGGCAGAGACAGGCCGAACCGATCTACCGGAACATACCTCTGAGCATTGATGGGGTCCAGCATAATAACCATCCCCTGGGCCATTTGGACCATCCTGCTGCCACTCGCCGGCTCCCTGTTATGTTTTCTTCTGCCCCGACGGGCTGTCCCGCTGGGTCTGGCGGCAGCATTGAGCATTGTTGTCCCGGTCGCCGGGCTGAGTTGGCAGGTGGCAACCCAGGGGGTTCAGCGTTATGCCGTTGGCGGATGGGGGGCACCCCTGGGTATCGATCTCTATGCGGATGGCCTGAGCAGCCTGATGCTGAGCATGACGGCGCTGGTGGGTCTCGGTACCAGTCTCTATGCCCGCGCTTATTTTGCGCGTCGAAAGGCCCAGTTTTTCTGGCCCTTGTGGCTGTTGCTCTGGGCCGCGCTCAACGCCCTGTTTCTGTCCGGGGATATCTTCAACCTCTATGTCACGCTGGAGCTACTGGGGTTGGCGGCAGTAGCACTGGTGGCCTTGGCGGGCGGTGCGGACGCACTCACCGGGGCCATGCGTTACCTGCTGGTCAGTCTGCTCGGTTCGCTCTGTTACCTGCTGGGCGTGGCGCTGCTTTATCATGCCTTCGGCAGCCTGGATATCATCTCTCTGGGACGGCTTATGACGCCCATGCCGGCGGTCTGGGCGGCCATGGGTCTGATGACAGCGGGGCTGCTGCTCAAGACCGCACTGTTTCCGCTGCACTTCTGGCTGCCTCCGGCCCACGCCAGCGCGCCGGCGCCGGTGAGCGCGATACTCTCCGCGCTGGTGGTCAAGGCCTCTTTCTACCTCCTGCTGCGCTTGTGGCTGGATCTGTTTCCCGAGCCGGGTGCCGCACCGCGGCTGTTGCTTGGCGTCCTCGGTGCCGGCGCCATCCTTTGGGGCTCGCTGCAGGCACTGCGTCAGAAGCGACTCAAGTTATTGGTCGCCTATTCGACGGTCGCCCAACTCGGTTATCTGTTTCTCGCTTTCCCACTCCTGATTTCGGCCGCATGGAACGCTGTGGTCTATTTTGTGCTCTCCCACGCCCTGGCCAAAAGCGCCATGTTTCTCGCAGTCGGGAATATCCTCTATTTCGGCGGACATGATCGCATCGACGAGCTGGATCGGATAGTACAACGCCTGCCTCTGACCATGACCGCATTCGCCATCGCAGGCATCAGCATCATCGGGCTTCCGCCAAGCGGTGGGTTTGTCGCCAAATGGCTGTTGTTGGAGGCCGCATTCAGCAGTGGCCAGTGGGGCTGGGTATTGGTGGTGATCAGCGGGAGTCTGCTGGCGGCGGCCTACGTCTTCAAGGTGATTGGCTTCGCCTTTACCCAAGCCAAGGTGCTGCATGAAACCCGTGCAGTCCCGACCATCATGGAGTGGACCGCTCTCGGGCTGGCGCTAGCAGCCTTGGCTCTCGGCTTGATGGCGCCCTTGCCCTTGGAACTGATGGATATCGGCGCACCCTGGGTTACCCTCATCGGGGAGGAGCTGCCATGAATTGGGATGAGTGGCTGCCCCTGTTGATTGTCTGCAGTTCACTGCTGCCGGGGCTGGTGATCTTTTTTCTTTCTGAAAGAAAAGTTGTTGCCCGCACAGTATTAAATCTAGGCGGCGCAGTCGCCAAACTAATGCTGGTGCTCATTCTGCTCTGGGGCGTCCTTCACGGACACCACTATGAGACAAGACTGCCTCTGTTACCCGGGCTCGACCTGGTACTGAGAGCCGATGCCCTGTCGCTGCTTTTCCTCCCCCTCTCCACCGGGCTCTGGCTGCTAACGACGGTTTATGCCATCGGTTATCTGGAGGATTCACCTCACCGAAGCCGCTTCTTTGGTTTCTTCAGTCTCTGCGTGACCGCTACTGTGGGTGTGGCCCTGGCGGGCAATCTAATGACCTTCCTGTTGTTCTATGAACTGCTGACCCTCTCCACCTATCCGCTGATTGTGCATCGTGGTACTGAGGTGGCCCGGCGTGCAGGACGCAGCTATCTGATCTACACCATGCTGGGTGGCGCCCTGTTGCTGATCGGTACGGTCTGGCTGTATGGGCTTGCCGGAACCCTGGAGTTCACTGAAGGAGGATTTGTCGCCGCCGGTTCGAGCAACTCCCG
>JBDLIF010000047.1:0-11283 GCA_039714955.1 Pseudomonadota bacterium
GCTATGTTGCTCGGTTTCAAACAGCTGAAGACCCGCTCCCTGGTGATGGGGCTGTTAAAGGAGGGTTTGAAACTCGCACGCCATCAGACCTATGAGCACCTGAAGACAGGCAGCAGTGAACTCAGGTTCATCGCCGTCGATGAAAGTGAAAGCCTGGAGCAGGGGACGTTGCTCCCTGTGCCCCTATGGGAGCGTGCCAAGGATCTTGAGCGCGCAGAGCTGCGGGAGCATATCGGCGACGCCATACCGCTCAAAAACAACCTGTTGAGTGACCTGTTGCTGCGCCAGGGGATCTACCTTGATCGCTATAGGCTGTTCAGTCAGACCTCACGCGAGGATTTCCAGCTCTGTTTTCAGTCGGGCGAGGGGCAGTATTGGTATCTCGGCAGCTATGCCGATCGGGAGAGCGGCATCCGCGCCGCCAATGCCCTGCGTCAACTGTTGATCCATTTAAACAGCGAATCTGAAGGTTTGCATCTACTCGAACATATCCTGCTGCGGCCGCTCGAGGGGAGCGACCACGAGGGCCGACAGCCACCGCCGGGAGAGGCGTTTTACGCATTCCGAGCCAGTGTGCTTTTTCCCGCCTGGACGGCCCGCTGCCACGATCCTCAGTTCAGACTGTTGGCCGAAGAGACCGTACGCTTGAATACCCCATCCCACATCTATGTGGAATTTTACTGGCTTGAATTCCATGAGATGTATGAATTCGAAACCCTCTATGAGAAATGGCTCAGCCTGAAAAGCGAGGAGCCAGCCGATTCGATGGCGCTTAACCAGTTCTCCAGCAGTCTGATTGGCTTTTTACTGGATATCGAGAAGAGGAGGGAGGGGGACGTCAGTCTCTGAGTTATGCGTAATCGCCACCTGGTTGACACTGCAGTGTTCAATATCGGCTTCAGTGATGAGGAGACTGCGTTTCAGATCCAATCCGAGTTCGAGTCTTTTATCAAGCAAAAGATGATGACTGTGCTCGACGAGGTTTTCGATGCGGCATCCGAGGCCGGGCTTGTGATGCGGATGCCAAGTCTCGAGGTCGATCTGGGCAGCGTGGCCTTGCCTGACTATCAGAGCGAGATGCCCAGACGACTGCGCGAACGGCTCACTGCGCTGCTGACTGAATATCGTGTTACGACAAGCGGGAGACAGTCGTCGGACAGTTGTGTCATCGAACCGCGTCTGGCCGACTATGAACAGCTCGAATATTTTCTCTTGCATGGCTATCTGCCCTGGTACAGCAGTCTGGACGATGAGCTTGATCTGGCGGGATTGCTGGAAGGTTCGCTGCATGACAATGCGCTACGCCTGAAAAATTTCTTACAGTCCACAGCGCATCGGCATCATGTGCTTGCCAGACTGGTCAGTCAGTTTCCGCTGCCAGGCATAGTTCAGCTGTTTCACTCTCTTGCACCCGCTCACGCTCACCCGGTCAGCGAACTGATGGATGATCTGCGCCAGACATGGCACAGGCATGACAGCATACTCATTTCACTCGGCCTTGCCCTGGAAGAGGCGATGGGCCAGCTCTGGCGCTCTCTTATTGAGATCATGCTAGGGCAAAGTGGCCATCAATACAGCTCCCAGGAACTCATGGCCCAGGCCTTACGAGAACTGCTCATTACAAAGCACAAGATCGATCGCAAGGTTCTGAGGAGGTTTGGTACGCAGCTGAATCAAACGGCCCATGCCCAGCTATCCACCGTGAGTGCGCTCCTGCTACAGCTCCTGGAGGAGCAGGCTGAACCTGTGCAACGGCTTGACCAAGCAACCAGGGATGAGTATGCAAACAGGCAATCGATGGATGAGACCAGTAGTGATCAAGCCGGATTACACGACATGGCGGGAGCCTTTAAGGCGGCGATTGAGTCGGGCGATACTCGAGCCATCGAGCCACTGTGGGACGAACTGCTAACCGAACATGCGGCCTTACTGGAACGCCTGCTGCGTCGTTATGGGCAGCAGGCTGAGTTCCGAAGAAGACTCGCGTACGGCTTAACCCATGCACAACTGAGTGACATACTTGAATTGCTCGAACCAAGGGAACATGCGTTCGTTACGGGGGTGATTGAGCAGCAGGAGCAGTTCGGACCGAGTCAGGCGTCACAGACCCGGGGTAAGGATCAGAGTATCAGGCAACTATGGGCGTTTTCACTCGGCTATATCCTGGTGGAAAGAGGCAGCCGCTTCAACAAGAAAAGCTATCTCTCCAGTATGCTGAGGCAGATGGCGGCTAGCGAAAATATGCATTTCCAGGACTTGCTGAAGGATCTGCTGGAAAATCTGGGTGATCATTTGACGGGCATGTCCTACGGAACTCAAATGCGCCATCTGCTTATGGAACTGAAGGAAGAGCAAGGGGTCGCCATCAAGGAAACCACAAAGTCATCACACAGCAAGGAACTGCGTGAGTACCTGATGTATAAGCAGTTGAGCTTTTCACTCGCCAATGGGGTTGCCGAATTGCAGGGCGGAGAGGCCAGACTGTTGGAGATCATCGTTGAACTCCAGCAAGAATTCCCCTGGCAGTTGCTGCGCATTTTACGCGAGCTGCAATCCTCCGCCGGCAGCTGGTCATCGACCTCCGTGAGACTCTCTGGTCCGCTGTTACGGGAATTGGTACTGGCCTTTCTCGAGCTGACAAGCCCGGCCGGACCAGTGAGTGGGTCCGGCCTGCTTGATACGGTCATCACCAATGCAGAACGGGTAAAGGACCAACATCGCTATTTTCATCGTCTGCTGAGTTGCCTGATCAAAGGCGAGTTGATTGATTTCGAGGCAATCATGGCCAGCGGCAAGCCATCCGATGATGGGGCCGTTGCGTCTGACGAAGGGAGTTCGGTTGATGAGGTCGAATCGCCAGTCAGGCAAGCGGCTGTTGCGGATTTCACCGAGGTTCAGGCCGAACAGCGGCTCAGGCAGTTTTTACACGGAGACATTGAGCTTTCCCAGGTTACGGCGGTATCGATCATCAATTACGTAACAGGTCAGCTGGAACGTCAACCACTGGGTTTTCTACAGTCGATCATGTTATTGGATGCGGACAGAAAGCAGATCGAGCGCCTGGTTAGGCTGTTGCCGGAGCATCTGCTGGCCTGTATCGCCGGCGAACTGGCCGGCCAGTCGTCTCGGCGTATGTTGCAGGTTGTCGAACTGATTACCCTGGCCTGCCACAGCAAGCAGATAGGCATGACCCCCTCGTTGCTGCGGAACATCAAGTGGGAATTTATCTTTGCCTATCTCGTGGCTAGCGGTCGCCTGTTCAATGAGCAGACCTTTGTACTGAGCTATGTAGAGACCCTCACCGAACGTGCACAACAGTGCGACCCACAACAATTGCGAAGTCTGCTCAGCCAACAATTGGTCGTAAATATCCTGCCTTCCACCCGTGAGGCCAGCCTCAGGCTCGTCAAATTCCTGAGCAATCCCGACGGTGTTAGTGTCACGGCGCAGACCACTGATACTGCCTCGATCGATAGTGTGGAGCCGGCACAGGCGAAAGATCCGGCGTCGCATGAGGAGGTCTATGTTACCAATGCGGGCATGGTGCTGGCTGCGCCATACCTGCCGCGTCTATTCGAGATGCTGGGCATGACGGAAGAGTCTGCTTTCAAGGGGCTTGAGGCACAACTGCGCGCTGTGCATCTGTTGCAGTATCTGGTCAACGAAAAGTCCGCCAGCCCCGAATACCGATTGTTCCTCAACAAGTTACTCTGTGGGGTGCCTGCCGATCAGCCCGTACCACGGGAGATTACACCCAGCGGGCAGGAAAAAGAGCTGATCCATGGTTTGCTGCAAGGCATGATCGAAAACTGGAAGGTCTTGGGCAATACCTCGGTGGCCGGTTTGCGGGAGTCCTTTCTGCAACGCCAGGGTAGGCTGCAATTCAGGGATGACGCCTGGCATCTGCGGGTTGAGCCGAAGGCCTTCGATATGTTGCTGGATCAACTGCCCTGGGGCTTTTCGACCATTAAATATCCCTGGATGGAAGGGGTTATCTATGTGGAGTGGCGATAACCTTATGTTGTTGAGCATGGCCAATGCCAGGAGTCTGGAGTGCGAAATTGACTGGTTCAGTCGTGTCATGGAGGCGCGTATCCGTGGCTATTTCGAACAATCTGCTGATTGTGGTGACATCACTGCCATTGAGCCGCCGGATCTCTCAAGTGAGGTATCGGAATACGCCCGCGTAGTAAACGAGCATGACATGGATTTTGCCGAGCGTATCGTATTTATCCTGGCCTTGCTTCCCCATGTGCGTCCGCAACTACTGGACACCCTGTTTATCCGCAACAAGAATCTTGACCGGGGTTATACCGAGTTTGGTGGCTGGAAGGGCAATAACCACGGTGGTTTCCTGCCGACCTGTGAAACCGCGGCCTTTATCCTCGCTGGCAACGACCTGGCCAAACGCTTCGAGGTGATCAGGTTGTTCGAGTCCGATCATACCTTCACCAGGGCAGGCATCCTGCGCGTCGAAAGGCAAACCGGTGACGAGCCGTTTTTCAGTGGCGCCCTGATCCTGTCGACCGAATATCTGAACCGTTGCACCACTGGCCTCCGGCATAAGCCGGATTACAGCATCAACTTCCCGGCCAAGCGAATCACCACCAAGCTGGGTTGGAGCGATCTGGTGCTGGCGCCCCAGGTGTTGGCGGAGATCGAGAGCATCAAAACCTGGATCGAGCATGCAAACACCATCATGCTGGATTGGGGACTGGAAAAAACCCTCAAGCCCGGTTATCGCAGTCTGTTTTACGGTCCACCGGGCACCGGCAAGACGCTGACCGCGACCCTGATTGGCGCCGAGATCGGTATCGATGTCTATCGTATCGATCTCTCGATGGTTGTCTCAAAGTACATCGGCGAGACCGAAAAGAACCTGGCCAATGTCTTCGATCAGGCGCAAAACAAAAACTGGATTCTGTTTTTTGACGAGGCCGATGCACTCTTCGGCAAGCGCACTCAGGCCACCACCGCCAATGATCGTTACGCCAACCAGGAGATATCCTACTTATTACAGCGGGTGGAGGATTATCCCGGCGTGGTGATATTGGCTACCAACCTGAAGGGTAATGTGGATGAGGCCTTTGCCCGGCGATTTCAGTCGCTGGTCTATTTCCCCATACCGGATGCGGAGCAACGCCATCGGCTATGGCGGAACAGCCTCAATGGCAAGGTGAGTCTGGATCGGGGTGTAGATCTACTTGGGCTGGCGGAGAGCTATGAACTCTCCGGTGGCGCAATCACCAATGTGGTGCGCTATGGAGCCATCAATGCCCTGCAGATGAACAGGCAGACAATCTGTCATGAGGATCTGCTCAGCGGTGTGGCAAAAGAACTGCGCAAAGAGGGGAAGACGATATAGCATGAAGATAACAAGAGTGGTGCTATTCTTGGGGTGGCTGGGATTGGTTTTCATGGCCCTTACATCAACTTCAGTATTTGCGGAGGATGAAGTGGGTAGCTGCGGGCTGCCGGTTATTCGAGAGGCATTCAAAGCGTATCGACAGACGGTCGACAAGGCCCAGGTGGAGAAGATTCAAACTCGCCTGCAAGAACTTAAACATGATCCAAAGTGGGTCGACGGTATCATAGGTCCGGATACCGAACAGGCCCTGCGGGATTTCTGCCTCACGCAAAACCTAGCGGCAAGCAACGACACAATTGCTGAAACACTGGTCGAGCTGCTGTTTCAGACGCCAGCCCCCGCAAGTGACCCGAAAACGCTGCCTGTCGCACCCCTACCCGCACCTCAGGCAACGGCTCCAGTCAATGAGTTGTTCGGTACCGGTACCGCGGTTTTCTATCGCTTGAGCGACCAGGATTTCACCGAACTGGAGGCCAGAGGCGCAATTCTTCAACAGCTGGAAACCTTGAAGGATGTGGAATACCTCACCGAATACGCGCTCAAGACTGAAGTGGAAAAAACCTTGGCCGAGTTGACCCGGCTGGCGGATCAGTATGCCGTTAGCGTAGTCGAAACGGCGCAACAACTGCTAAGTTACCGCCTGACGGAACCATCATTCGACAGGTTGAGACTGGCAAATGTCCCGGAAGCGGCATTGGAGCTGCTGCAAACGATTAAAAACCTGCCCTTTCCTAGCAAGGCGGCACTGAGCAAGGCTGTGGCGTTCCGCTTGGAACAGGAGGCGAAACCAACCGAAAGCGACGCATCCGAGGAGCAGAGCGAAGCAAATGAACCAACACCACCCAACTATGCAAAATACTCGAAGCAGATCAGCGCTCAGGCGGATGAGGTCAGCGTATATCAACTGACCGATGACTCCTTCAAGATACTCAGTGAAAGAGCGGAATTTCAGGTGATCCCGGCCGCCTTGCTGGAGATGATCGGAAAACTGAAGGATGTGGAATATATCGACCGGCAACAGTTTATCCAGGCCATCGATGGGACGATCGAAATACAAAACCGATACTATCTCGGCATGATTGCCGAAGAGACGGCCGACACCTATCGGATCTCTCAGGTTTCCTTGAACAACCTCAAGGCCAAGGGTCTGCCCGACTACATAGTGGAAACCATAAAGCCTCTTCAGGACAGGCCGTTTGCCAACCGGGAAGCGTTAAAGATGGCCGTGCAGGCGTTATTGAGCAAGCTGCAAGCAAGCTTCAAGGAAAAGGGATTCGATCTGATGCTCTCACAGCAGGCCCGGCGGATAGTGCCCGAAGACCTGAGTGCCGTACCTATTCGTTGGGACGGCGGATCATGTGGTTGCTCCAGAGAACTGTCGGGAGTGGTGGTGTACGGCTTTTATCCCTTCTGGCTGGCGGACCAGGTCGAGGCCCCTGAAGGAGACGACCCGGCGGTCGGAGGGAAACAGAAACTGGATTTCAGTGCCCTCACCCGGATCGGTTACTACGGTCTCTATCTCGATGAAGATGGCGAGATTGCCCAGTTGCGCCAATGGAGCAATGACGAGAATGCGCTGGGATTCGTCAAACAGGCCAGGAGATACCGAACCGCCCTGGATCTGGTGGTCTATACCGACGTCTGGCACACCTGGTCAGATGACGCGATGAACAAGGCCGCCAAGAAAGTGGCTGAAAAACTGAATCTGCAACTCCCTCCCAGTAGTGTCGACCGGCTCAAGTCTTTGTTGCCGTTTACGAAAAAGACGCGCGCTACCATGGGTGATGGGGTAACCATCTACTTCGAGGACTACACGAACCCCGCCAAGGCTGAAGGCAGAAAAAAGATCGCCAGCTTCATGCAAAGACTGCATCAAGAGCTGCAAAAAAATCCTAAACCGCTCTCTCTCAACATCATGATCAACCTGGACTGGAATGAACTGGGGGAGCAAGGCGGTATCTTCAAGGAGCTATCCGAACCACCCGAGCTATTGGGTATTCACAAGGCGCTATCAGAGCAACCCGCGCCAGCGGGCACTCAAGAGACCGACAAGGCCTCGATCGATCTGATCCTCGTATTGCTGGAAGAGCCGACCACCGATAGCAAGAAAAAATTGCGCAGTAAGATCGAAAACGAGTTCAAGGGCAAGGACCGCAGGATCGTGCTGCGGAAGATCATACCGATCATCTCCCCCAGCGGCCAGGATAGAGACCTGGAAAAGAAGTATGCCCAATTTGACGACGACCTGGTCTATTTCGAAGACAACTTTGACGGCGTGGGTCTGTGGCCACTGCCACTTGCGCAAAACGCTGATGTGGAAGAGCTGAACAAACGCATCGTCGAAGCCTTCAAACCGAAGGTGAAACAGGACTTCATGGAGCGCATGGTAGATCAGTACATCCCCCAAGTGTGCAATTATGCCTGTCCAAACCGATGGCAGTTCCGCATTCTATTCGACATCCTGGCTTTCGTTTTAATACTGGTCGTAGTCATTTCACTGTCGAGCTGCCGTATAAGCGAGCGGATCAAGGGCAATCCCTGGCCGGTCCTGGGTCTGCTGGCGGCACTGCTATTGGTCTTCGGCACATCCCTGGTATGTGACCCTTTCTGGAATCAAAAGTCGGATGATGTCGCCATCGGTCTGCTGGCAACCATCTTCATCTATGGGCTTTGGCGTTATATACGCAAACTGAATCAGGGCAAAATGCCCTAGGCTTATTGCCGTGAAACTAAATACCGAAAATTTACCCTGAACGAACTGGCAGACCACAGGCAGAAAAGTAAAAAACAGCAGCAGATGCCTGAGAGACGACTATAAATAGTTCATGGGATAGCCGACCTGTCTTTCTGTGGGATGCCGTGAATACTTCCCTGTAGGCTTGACGATAGCATCCTTGCTATCGACACCCACAGAAAAACAGGTCGGCCATCATATATTCGCATTAGTAAAGGGTGGCAGATGAGATGAATAAGGGATCCAAAATGAAACAAGCAACCTTATGGTGGTTATCAGCGGCCGTGTCCGCTTTGTTGATTATTGTGCTGATTGGTTTATGGGTACAGATGAATGAATATGATGTCGATCCCACCCAACTGGTGAATGAGCAGGCCACCAATGACTATCTTGCGGAGTATTGGGTAGATCGTCCGGATGGCCCTGACTTGCAGGCCGGGCCGACCATTAAGATAAAAACCGGAATATTTATTCAGTCCCTGCAGTTTTCCAATTCCACTGAAGTCAATCTGACCGGATATATCTGGCAGCGTTATGAAAATGGTCTGCATGACAGCATCAAGCCCGGCCCGTCGGAGGTTGGATTCATCCTCCCGGAACAGGTCAACTCGGGCAGTGATATCGAGCCCCGCGAGGTCTACCGTGTGCGCAATGGAAATGAGGAGGTGATCGGCTGGTATTTTGAGGCGACCCTGCGTCAGCCGTTCGATTACTCCGACTATCCTTTTGACCATAAAACCGTCTGGGTACGCATGTGGCCAAAGAACTTTTCGCAGAACATTATCCTGGTTCCGGATTTTGCTGCCTATGAATCCACGGGCCTGTCAGATATCTTCGGCATAGAGGAGAATATCGTGCTGGGTACCTGGGAGCGCAAGAACACCTATTTCGACTACAAACTCTCAAGTTATGATACCGATTTCGGGATAGAATACTACATTGGTCAAAAGGGTTTTCCAGAGCTTCACTACAATTTCGTCATCAAGCGAAAGTTTGAAAATGCATTTATCGTCTATCTGCTGCCGCTGTTTCTGGTCGCCGCGTTGCTGTTCGCCGCCTTATTGACAGTCAGTGCAAAGTCCGAACTGTCGGAAAGACTTGGCTTCAATGCCTCTGGTTTCATTGGCGCCAGCTCCGCACTCTTCTTTGTCGTCATGCTGGCGCATATTCAACTGAGAGAGCAGTTTGCGGGAACAAGCATCGTCTATATCGAGTACTTCTACATCTTAATGTACGCACTGCTTGTGGCCGCGACTGCCAATACCTACCTGTTCTCGGTCCGTTCGGGAATCTTGCGCAACATCATTCTATATAACGACAATATCATACCCAAGGTTGCCTATTGGCCGATCGTTCTGAGTTGTTTGATCGCGATTACCTGGGTGGTTTTATGAGTGAGCAGTAGAGGTGGCATTGCCTGATCGCTGACGATCATCATGGAATATTATTCGCGGCGTTGTTTGTCATGGGCTATATATCATGTTAGAGAAAGAGGGCTATGAGCATGAAATCGTATACTGACAAAAATCAGACCAAGCGCAAGAGCAATGTGGAAGGTTATTCAAAGCAGAAACAGAGTGTCGGCGCTGCAGTTCAACTAGTTGACAACCGCACTGCCGCCATTGCCCAACGTAAACTGACAACAACGATAAACAACAGTCCGAAGCAAGTTGCCCAACAGCAACAGCTCAATACACTGTTCGGTCATGCAGTGCAGTTGCAATCGATGGATGAAGATGAACTGCAAATGAAAACAGATACCGATCCTCTGCAACGGATGGGCGAAGAGGAAGAAGAGTTACTGCAGGGTCAGTTCGAGACAGCGCAGCGGCAAGGTGACTTGGAAGATGAGGAACTGCTGCAAGGTAAGTTCAATACGGCGCAGAAACAAGATAACCTGGAGGATGAGGAATTACTCCAAGGCAAGTTTGGCGTAACACCCATTCAGCGACAGCAAGATCACACCCCCAACAATACCGGTCTACCCGATAACCTCAAGGCAGGCATAGAAAATCTCTCAGGCTATTCCATGGATGATGTCAGCGTCCATTTCAACTCCCCGAAGCCCGCACAAGTACAAGCCCATGCCTATGCACAGGGCACCGATATTCATCTGGCATCAGGACAGGAGAAGCACCTGCCCCATGAAGCCTGGCACGTGGTACAGCAACGACAGGGACGGGTACAGCCGACCAAGAATATAGCCGGGGTGCAGGTTAATGACGATGAGGGGTTAGAGAGAGAGGCGGATTTGATGGGGGGTAGGGCGGTGCAGGCTAAGGGGTTGATGCACGGGACAAGACCTGATGTTGTTACTCAGAAGAAAAACAATGGAATTCAAGATTTTGGATTTGTGGATAATCGGCCTAAGGCTATAACGCAAAGAAAACTTCAAGTAGACATAAATAGTAGTCAAAAAGTCGCACAGCTTGAAGGATGGGGTGAATGGATGAGTCATTATTGGTCTAAAAAGGACGAGCTTGGCCATGTACTTACAAGCGGTCGGCGTCAGTTTATGCAGCGAACATCTGCTGCTGCGAAAACAGAACGAGAAGAGGAAGGGACCGGTAGAATATCTTTAGATAAAATAAGATTGTTACATTGGACTGAATATGATGACGAATCTAAAACTGGTAGGCGAAGGGGTAGATTGATGCCTTTATTAGAATCGGGGGAGCGAGTGATAACTGAAGATATTATTAATGATACAATGGGGTCTAAAGATCTAGTGCAAGTAGCACATCAAGACGGAGATGAGGTCTACGTCACGCTTGAAGGCGTAGGGAGGTTGCTCGCTATTAGAACCGCCTGTGATGAGCTAGAGATTCCTTACAGAGATGTTGACGTCGAAGTGGAGAAGTATACAGTTACGGAAGAGACTATGGAGTCTTTGCTTGGTGTACATCAATCATATTTTGAGAATCCAGAGTCGAATGATGAGTTGGATGAAGATGTGTGGTCTCATCTCTATGGTGTTGGGCGTTCTCTGGGGTGGACAATTGTTGGATTAGGCGCTGTTGCTGCCCTTATAGTGGGCGGGAAAAAACTAGTGGGAGGAAGCGTTCCATCTATGCCGAAACAAGAAGTATAGGGTCTTGCAAGAAGTACAAGAAGTATAGGGTCACAAGAAGAAAAATAGGGGGTCAAAATAGGGGGTCACAAAATAGAAAATAGGGGGTCA
>JBDLIF010000048.1:0-11229 GCA_039714955.1 Pseudomonadota bacterium
CAATTCACCCTGAATGAACTGAATCGGGGGACCCATTCTCTGCAGGCCAAGGTGGTCGATGCCGAAGGCAAGCCCCAGATTTCTTCCGAGACGATAAATTTCCATCTTCGCAAGGCATCTATCATCAAACCCTGATGGTTCGCTAACCTGCCCTCCTGATAGAATACATGCACCATATTGGTGCGCTTTTCCTGTATCCTTTGCACTTGTAGTTACTTCGCTTTTCCGCTGTATCTCTGCGTAAGCGATATTGCTTAGCTATCTCATTGATTTATTGATAATAATTCGAATTTCCCCACATATTGGGCGCAGTGAAAAAAATAATTAGGCCAACCTGAATATTTTGGTTCACTTCTTGCTGCAGCTAAGGCCATGACTTTGATAAACCCAACGCGTGATCTTGAACGTCAAGCGCTTGATAACTTGAGTTCAGCCGTTCTACTCTTTGATGGTGGACTTAGACTGCGTTACATCAATACCGCGGGCGAAATGCTGCTGGCGGTGAGCGCCAGACAGATTTTGGGACAACGGGCGTCAGAACTCATCCAGTGTCGCAACTCGATGGTGGAGAGGGTATTAAGACGAGCCCTTGAATCGGGTCAACCTTTTACCGAGCGCGAACATCATCTCACCCTTTCCGACGGTAACGAGGTCACGGTGGATTGTACCGTGGAGCCAATCCGGGAGGAGGGTCAGGTTTCAGGGTTCCTGGTTGAGATGCAGCAGGTCGATCATCAGCTGAAAATCTCCCGTGAGGAGAGACTGCTGTCACGAAACCAGGCATCCCGTGCGCTGGTTCGTAGTCTGGCGCATGAGATCAAGAATCCACTGGGTGGATTGCGCGGTGCAGCTCAGTTGCTGGAGCGTGAGCTGCCTGATGAAGAGCTTAAGGAGTATACCCAGATCATCATTCAGGAGGCTGACCGGTTGCAGAATCTGGTGGATACCATGCTGGGACCGAATAAGCTGCCAAGGATGCAGGAGGTCTCTATTCATCAGGTACTCGAACGTGTCTGCCAGCTGGTCCTGGCGGAGACTGGAGAGGGTCTAACCATTAATAAGGACTATGACCCCAGCATTCCAACCATGGCGGGGGATTTCGACCAGCTCATCCAGGCTTTTCTGAATATATTGAGAAACGGAGCCAGGGCGGCGGGCAAGCAGGGAGAGTTGGGCATACGCAGCAGAATCCTGCGTCAGTTGACCATTGGTACCAGACGGCACCGGCACGTGATTTCGGTAGAGCTGTCTGACAACGGACCGGGTATTCCACAGGAGCTGCAGGAGCGTATCTTCTTTCCAATGACATCAGGCGATAGCGAGGGCATGGGGTTGGGGCTCTCCATATCTCAGGCGCTGATAAACCGGCATCAGGGTCTGATCGAATTCAACAGCAAGCCGGGTGAAACGATATTTCGCGTTCTACTACCTTTGGAGCAAAAAGATGGATAGGCCATGCCGGGTCTGGGTCATCGATGATGATCGTTCGATTCGCTGGGTTCTGGAAAAAACCCTGATAAAGGCAGAGATGGAGGTCAGCTGTTTCGAAAGTGCGGATAGGGTGATCAGTGCATTAGAGAGGCAGCAGCCCGATGTGATTGTTTCGGACATTCGCATGCCGGGTATGGACGGCCTGGAGTTGTTGGAATATATCAACAGCCGTAATCCCGAACTGCCGGTCATCATCATGACGGCCCATTCAGATCTGGAGAGTGCCGTATCCGCCTATCATGGAGGGGCCTTTGAGTATCTGCCCAAGCCATTCGATGTGGATGAAGCGGTAGATCAGATTCGCAGGGCCTGCCGGCAACAGACCTCGCGGAGTGAAAAGGCCGAACCGGAAGAGATCATCAGCAGCCCGGAAATCATTGGTGAAGCCCCGGCCATGCAGGAGGTCTTCCGCGCCATTGGCCGATTGGCCCGTTCCAACATTACGGTCTTGATCAATGGCGAGTCGGGCACGGGTAAGGAGCTGGTTGCCCATGCCCTGCATCGGCACAGTCCAAGGGCATCGGCGCCATTCGTCGCCTTGAATATGGCGGCCATACCCAGAGATCTGATGGAGTCTGAGCTGTTTGGCCATGAACGGGGTGCCTTCACCGGTGCGCAGACCCGTCGGGTGGGAAGGTTTGAACAGGCCGATGGCGGTACCCTGTTTCTGGATGAGATAGGCGACATGCCGGCGGAACTGCAGACCCGTCTGCTAAGGGTGCTGGCGGATGGTGAGTTCTACCGGGTTGGCGGACATGAATCGGTCAAGGTGGATGTACGCATCATTGCGGCAACCCATCAAAACCTGTCAGGTTTGGTCAAGCAAGGCGGTTTCCGTGAGGATCTGTTTCACCGACTTAATGTTATTCGTATTCAACTCCCGGCATTGCGGGAACGCAGAGAGGATATCCCCCTGCTGATGCAGCACTTCCTGAGCCTGGCGGCTGAGGAACTGAAGGTGGAGGCGAAGATTCTGCTGCCAGAGACCCAGGCCTATCTCAAGCAACTGGCCTGGCCCGGGAATGTCAGGCAGCTGGAGAATACCGCGCGCTGGCTGACGGTAATGGCTACCGGTAAGGAGATCCATCTGGAAGATCTTCCGCAGGAGTTGAAAGAGGAAGAGCCAGAGGAGCAGGTGGGAGGCGACTGGCGCCAGATGCTGAGAAGCTGGGGGCGCAAACGTCTGCAGGAGGGTGTCGAAGGGCTGTTGAGCGAAGCAGCCCCCGAGTTTGAGACCATCATGATCGAGATCGCCCTGGAACATACCGCGGGACGCCGGCAGGATGCGGCACGGCTGCTCGGCTGGGGGCGCAATACCCTGACCAGAAAGATCAAGGAGCTGGGACTGCACAACGACACCTGATCAGGCAAGATCCCTAGTAAATCCGTGGTAACAAACCTTCGATTTGGCCTGGGGCCGGGTTAATATCCGTAGGCCCAGCAGAACAGAAGTTACAGAAGGTAAATAACACTATGGATGCCACCACGATTGAATTACCCGGCAGTGAAATTGAATCGATCTCCCTGGATGAGGGAAGACTCACCGTACGTTTCTCCCGCGCCATTATCATCAAGACCATGAGCGGTTCGGATGAACGGACCCGCTGGTGGCAGACCGGAGCCCTGGTATTCGATGAGGCCGAGGTCGATGGTGACATCCCGGAATGCCCCTGTGTCTGTGAGGGCGGTGACGTGGGCGAGAACGTCTACACCTATCGCGATATGCTGCCTGTCCCCCTGGAGAGCCATGGCCGTGCCCACTGTAACCTGAAGTTGCAGGATAGGGCTGATTCATTCAAGGCCGTGGCAACGGGCGTCAAGCTGGTGATGGAAGATCGACCCCAATACATCGAGCATCTCCGCGAGGGATCTTAAATCGGTAGGCTGGGCACTGCCCACCTAACACCTCTCGATCTAGCCTTTCGATGGTGGGCGGTGCCCACCCTACCTTGATGGAGTACTAGTTCGATGCCAGGTTATGCGCCGCCCGTGTCGTCTCGGGCAGTTTGAAACGGCTGGTGCAGGCCAGCACATAGTGGATGGCGCTCCGCAGGCCGATCCTGTGACCGACCGAGATATACAGGGGATTGACCCGATCCCGGCTGCGCACTACCGCCCCGATGATCTCACCCTTATCCAGCAAAGGAACCCAGGCGCCTTTGCTCTGCGGGAGATCACCATGGGTGCCGATCAGGCGGCTCTTGGCGACTCCGATGGATGGCAGGTCCGTCAACAGGCCCAGATGACAGGCCAGACCGAAGCGACGTGGATGGGCCAGACCCTGACCGTCACACAGCAGCATATCGGGTGGTTGCTTCAACTGCTCTAGCGCCTGCAGGATCGCCGGAATCTCCCGGAACGAGAGCAGCCCCGGCACATAGGGAAAGCGGGTCGGCTGGCGCGCGATGGCCTGCTCCACCGGGGTCAGCTCCGGGAAGCTCAAAACCGCCACCGCCGCCCGGGTGATCGTACCCTGCTTTTCGAAGCCGACGTCCACCCCCGCCACCAAACGAGGCGTTTCGAATCGGTCTTCGGTGATGACCTGAGAGCGCAGTTTATTTTGCAGCTCCCTGGCCTCGGAAGCTGAAAGGTCCCAGGGGTGTTCAAGTGTGAGTTTCATGTTTTATCTATCGGGCCGTTGATGGTTCATTCTCGCATACAGCCTCAGTCTGCTTGAGGCAGGTCAAACGGTTTCTGTGTACAATTCCTGATCATTACTGACAACAATTATGATTATCAAAGGAATTTTCCGTGTCCCCATTGAAAAACGATCGTCTGTTGCGGGCGCTATTGCGCGAGCCCGTTGATGTCACACCGGTCTGGATGATGCGCCAGGCCGGCCGCTATCTGCCGGAATACCGGGCCACCCGGGCCAGGGCCGGCAGCTTCCTGGATCTCTGCCGCAATCCCGAACTGGCCTGCGAGGTGACCATTCAGCCCCTGGAGCGTTATCCCCTGGATGCCGCGATCCTCTTCTCGGATATCCTCACCGTGCCCGATGCCATGGGCCTGGGACTTTACTTTACCGAAGGAGAGGGTCCCCGGTTTGAACGCCCGGTACAGGACGAGGCGGCGGTCAACGCCCTGGGCCTGCCGGACATGGAGCAGGATCTCGGCTATGTGATGGATGCGGTGCGCACCATCCGCCGGGAGCTGGATGGCCGGGTCCCTCTGATCGGTTTCAGCGGCAGTCCCTGGACCCTGGCGACCTATATGGTCGAGGGAGGTGGCAGCAAGAACTTCTCCAAGGTGAAGGGCATGATGTTCGATCGTCCCGAGCTGATGCATCGCCTGTTGAGCAAGGTGTCGGATGCGGTCACTGGCTATCTGAATGGCCAGATCGCCGCCGGCGCTCAGGCGGTGATGATCTTCGATACCTGGGGCGGGTCGCTCACCCCGCAGGCCTACGAGGCCTTCTCCCTCGCCTATATGGAGCGGATCGTGAAAGGACTGACCCGGGAATCGGATGGGCGCAGGGTGCCGGTGATCCTCTTTACCAAGGGGGGTGGATTCTGGCTGGAGAAGATGGCGGAGACCGGTTGCGATGCCCTGGGTATCGACTGGACCCTGAGTCTGGCCGATGCCCGTCGGCGGGTGGGGGACCGGGTCGCCCTGCAGGGCAATCTCGATCCCTGCGCCCTCTATGCGTCACCGGATCGGATTCGTGAAGAGGTGGGTCTGGTATTGGAGAGCTTTGGCAAGGGTAGTGGCCATGTCTTCAATCTGGGTCACGGCATTCACCCGGAGATCGATCCGGCCCATGCCGGCGTGTTTGTCGAGGCGGTACATGACCTGAGCCGACCCTATCATCAGAAGTAAGTACTTACTCCGATTGTCAGTCATTACTATAAATAGTTGAAAAAGTAATTGCATGCAGGCCAGCGCGACCGTTGGCGGGAGGGCAAGGATTGTTCCTTACAATCCTATTGCATTTCCTCCGTCCATGGAGGTCAGAGCCCGCCGCCGAGCGTACAGGGACGTATTCACAGCGTGTCACGAGGGTCTGCATGCAATTACTTACGAGAAGATCAATTTAAGGTTTTGAGCAAATTACCATGAAGATCAGCATACTGGGTTTGGGCTTGATGGGGTTGCCGATCGGGCTGCGCCTGCAACACTGCGGCCACGATGTGCTGGGCTGGAATCGCTCGGGGGAGCGCCTGCAGGCTGCCCGGCTGGAGGGGCTGGCAGTCGAGGCCGACCTTGCCCTGGCCCTCGAAT
Organism: Pseudomonadota bacterium; assembly: GCA_039714955.1. Taxonomy (GTDB): domain Bacteria; phylum Pseudomonadota; class Gammaproteobacteria; order Chromatiales; family Chromatiaceae; genus JASJBU01. Next base: position 5,713 of record JBDLIF010000048.1, read on the forward strand.
CCGCCGAACTGGTGATCCTCTGCCTGAGTGATGCCCAGGCGATCGACCAGACCCTGTTCGAGGGAGGGATCGCAGCGGGATTGAGCGGCAAACAGATCCTGCAGATGGGTACCATCGCACCGGAAGAGAGCCGGGAGCTAGCCGACCGGGTGACTGCCGCGGGCGGGCAGTATCTCGAAGCCCCGGTGTTGGGCAGCATTCCCGAGGTCAATAGCGGCAGTCTGATCGTCATGGCAGCCGGGTCCGAGCCGGTCTATCAACACTGTCTGCTGGTGCTGCGTTGTCTTGGCAAGCAGGTGGAACATCTGGGTGGTATCGGTCAGGGGGCCGCCATGAAGCTGGCCATGAATCAGTTGATCGCCACCCTGACCGCCGGCTTCTCTCTGAGCCTGGGTCTGGTGCGTGCCGAAGGGGCCGATGTCGAACAGTTCATGGGACTGCTACGGGAGAGTGCGCTGTATGCCGCCACCTTCGACAAGAAGCTGACCCGGATGATCGAACACAACTACAACAACCCCAACTTTCCCCTGAAACACCTGATCAAGGATGTCGCCCTGTTTCAACAGGTGGCGGAACAGAACGGCATGGAACCCGCCATATCCCGGGCCATGTTAGAGGTGCTGGAAAAGGGAGCTGCCGCCGGTTACGGCGATGAAGACTACGCCTCGCTCTACGAGGCGATAAATCCCGGTTTTGACATGGATGCGGATGAGGGCTGTTAGGCTATTATAATGGGTCAATTCTTTTTTTGCGGCCCTAAGACAGAATTTGAGAGAGATCGATGCGACTGCTGTTTAGTGAAATGCCCGGACGCCATGAGCGGCACCTGGTGCGCAAGCACAACAACCCACTCTTTCCAGAAAGTGAGCGCATACTTACATCAAATCAGTTGAACGAGGCGCAGCGCCTGGATCATGAAGAACTGGTGGCCTATATCGGTGATCTGCGCAAACTGGTGGGAGAGGCGGTGGCCCTGGGGCCCCATGAGCAGAGCGATGTGATCCTGGAACTCAAGGAGCGGTTGGATAAATCCTATGAAACCGCCAGCCGTCTGGCGGATGATCAGACCCCCAACAAGGAGGCGATTCAAAAGCTGGTGACAGTGATCATGCAGGCGGTCTGGAAGGGCGCCGGCAACGACTCCCTGGCCAACTCGGAACTGGCGCAGGAGGAGCAGGCGCGTAAGGCCCACTATGAACTGCTGGAATATCCCCTGGTGGCCGATCTGCTCGATCCCGAATCCCCAATCAAGGAGCATGAGTTGCTGCCCGTTCTGTTGAGTACCGAGCAGCAGGAGTTCGAGGCCGCTGTGACCCTGTTCGATCCGACCCAACTGGCCGCCCTCTGCGAGCAGGGTGATGAATGGATGAAATTGCTCGGCGGTGAGGAGGATCTAGAAGAGGCGCGTCAACGACTGGCTGACCTGCATACCCTGCTCGATGCGCTCAGGGCTTCCTGAATCACCGGATAATCAAACCAACACCATCTCGATCCCGCCCTGTTGTACCCTTTCGATAAACCGTTCCTGCCACTGCTCGCCCTGCAGGCGGCGGACGGTCTCCACCACCAGATACTCAGGTTTCAGGTTGGTATCGTCGGTGTAACGGCTCAGGCCCTGCTGGCAGGCCGGACAAGAGGTAAGTAGTTTGATCTCGGGACGCTTGCCCGCGTGACGGTTTGCCAGGGTGTCTATGCCCCGGCCAAGCTCCTCCGATTTGCGAAAGCGCAGTTGGTTGGCGATGTCAGGGCGGCTGGTGCCCAGTGTGCCGGCCTCGCCGCAGCAGCGATCGGACAGCACTACCGACTTGCCGGTCAGCTTGGCGGCGACCTGCAGTGGATTGTACTGTTTCATCGGCGTGTGGCAGGGATCATGGTAGAGATATTCTGTGCCTTGAGTGCCATCCAGAGCGACCCCCTTCTCCAGCATATATTCATGGATGTCGAGCAGGCGACAGCCGGGAAAGATCTTGTCGAACCGGTATTGCAGCAGCTGGTCCATGCAGGTGCCGCAGGAGACCAGTACGGTCTTGATATCCATGTAGTTGAGGGTGTTGGCGATGCGGTGGAAGAGCACCCGATTCTCGGTGGTGATCTGCCGTCCACGGGCACTTAGACCGCTGGCGGTCTGCGGATAGCCGCAGCAGAGATAGCCGGGGGGCAGAACGGTCTCCACCCCCAGTTCACAGAGCATCGCCAGAGAGGCCAGACCGATCTCACTGTAGAGCCGTTCCGAACCGCAGCCGGGAAAATAGAACACCGCGTCGTTCTCTTCGGTGACCTTTTGCGGATAGCTCAGGATGGGGACCGATCGGCTATCCTCCAGCTTGAGGGCGTCCCTTAGAGTAAGCCTTGGCGGTTCCACCCGGATCGGCTTCTGCACCATCTCCAGCAACAGTGAGCTGGGGGTTCCCGTGGTTGCCTTGGGTGTCTGTGTATTTGAGTGTAACAGGCCCATCTTGCCTAGGGTCTGGTAGGCCAGATTGAGTCCCTTGAAGCCCCATTCCGCCATACCCTTGCGCATCCAGCGGATGGTGCGGGGATGGGTGACATTGAGAAAGGCCATCGCGGCACTGGTGCCCAGATTGCGCCGCTTCTTGCCGCGATCCACCAGAATCTTGCGCATCAGGGTGGTGACCTCGCCGAAATCGATATCCACGGGACAAGGATTCTGGCACTTGTGGCAGACGGTGCAGTGATCGGCCACGTCATTCATTTCACTGAAGTGTTGCAGCGCCACCCCGCGTCGGGTCTGTTCCTCGTAGAGAAAGGCCTCGATGATCAGGCCGGTGGCGAGGATCTTATTGCGCGGTGAATAGAGCAGATTGGCGCGGGGCACATGGGTCATGCAGACCGGTTTGCACTTACCGCAGCGCAGGCAGTGTTTGATCTCGTCATTGAGGGTACCAAGCTCGCTCTCCTCCAGGATGATCGCCTCCTGCTCCAGCAGTCGCAGGGAAGGGGTATAGGCCTGTTCCAGATCGGAACCCGCCAGCAGTTTGCCCCGGTTGAAACAGCCCTGGGGGTCGACCTGTTCCTTATAGCGGGCAAAGGCGTCGAGCTTGTCGGTCTCCAGGTACTGCAGCTTGGTCATGCCGATGCCGTGCTCCCCGGAGATGGCCCCACCTAACGAAGAGGCCAGTTCCATGATCTGGTCGACGATGCGGTCGGCCTGTTGCAGCATGGCATAGTTATCCGAGTGGACCGGGATATTCGTGTGTACATTGCCATCGCCGGCGTGCATGTGCAGGGCCACGAACAGGCGGGCGTCACGCAGATGCCGGTGGATACCCCGCAGGGCGTGGCGCAGGGGACGCAGCTCCTGACCGGGAAAGATCTCATCCAGGCGGGAGGCGATCTCACGTTTGTAGGAGATCAGCAGATCCCGTCTCAGCAGCAGGTCGAGCAGCCGATCGCCGTCACGGATCAGCTCCTGCTCGTTGCCGCTCAGCAGCTGGCTATGCTCTGCCGCTGGGGCCTCGATCTGCCGCAGGATCAGCTCCCAGCGACCCTTGGCCTGCTGCACGGCCTGGCGGGCCAGGTCCACCTTGGCCTGCAGGATGGCGCGGTTCTCGTCACTGGCCTCGAATGCGTCACCCAAGACCCGCAGGTGGCAGTCACCGGCCAGGTAATCGACCACCTCCTGAGCGGTGCGAATCTTGTTGCTGGTCGACTCCTCGATGTTGATTCGCTCGATACCTCGGCTGTAGTCCGCCAGCCGGTCCAGTGGGATGACCACGTCCTCGTTGATCTTGAAGGCGTTGGTATGGGCGGAGATGGCGGCGGTACGGGCCCGGTCGAGCCAGAAATTGCGCCTCGCCTCCGGACTGCTGGCAATGAAACCCTCCCCTTCACGGGCGTTTGCCAGGCGTACCACCTGGTCAGTTGCCTGCTCCAGGGTGGTTGAGTCGTCCGCGGCAAGATCGGCCAGCAGCACCATCTTCGGACGTTCCTGCCGGGGTGCCTTGGTAGAGTATTTGACGGCCTTCAGGTAGTGCTCATCCAGGTGCTCCAGACCAGCGAGCAGGATATCCTGGTGCGCGTCGAGGTAATCCTTGATCTCCACGATAGCGGGGACCGCCCTGCCGATATCGGCGCCGAAAAATTCCAGACAGAGGGTACGCACCTGGGACGGCATGCGGTGCAGCACAAAGCGGGCCGAGGTGATCAGGCCGTCGCAGCCCTCTTTCTGCACGCCTGGCAGGCCGGCAAGAAATTTGTCGGTGACGTCCTTGCCAAGACCTTGTTTACGGAACATGGCCCCGGGGATTTCCAGGATCTCAGGCTCGGCAGTCTGATGCTTGCGCTTCGCATCAAAGCGGGTGATGCGGAAGCGCACGGTCTCCTGCTCATGGATCTTCCCCAGGTTATGCTCCAGACGCTCCACCTCCAGCCACCGCCCTTCCGGTGTGACCATGCGCCAGCTGACCAGATTGTCCAGGGTGGTGCCCCAGGCCACGGCCTTTTTGCCGCCCGCATTCATGGCGATATTGCCACCGATGGTGGAGGCGTCCTGGGAGGTGGGGTCCACCGCGAAGGCGAGTCCGTTGGCCTCAGCCAGTTCCGAGACCCGCTTGGTTACCACACCGGCGCCGGCAGTGACAGTGGCTACTTTCCCATCAACCCCGGGGAGTTCTATGATGTCGACCTTGCCCAGCTGATCCAACTTTTCGGTGTTGATTAGCGCGCAATGGGGATCCAGGGGTACGCCACTGCCGGTGTAGCCGGTGCCACCGCCCCGGGGAATGAGGCTCAGGCCCGATTCGATGCAGCCAGACACGATGGCGGCGATCTCATCCTCACGATCGGGGGTGATGACCACGAAGGGGATCTCCACCCGCCAGTCGGTGGCGTCAGTGGCGTGGGCGACCCGGGCGATGGCGCTGAAATCCACGTTGTCCCGGCGGGTCAGGCCGGCCAGATTGCGCCGGGTGGAGTGGCGCAACCTTGTGTGTTGAGCAAAACGCTGAGAAAAATCAGCCACCGCCTGGCGGGCTGCCTCGAGAAGTTCGATCGCCTTTGTATTGCCGTTGCTACGCTCTTCGAACTGATTGAGCCGGTGCTGAAGGGCGTCGATCAGGGACTGCCGGCGTCCCTCGTTGTTCAGCAGATCGTCCAGCAGATAGGGATTGCGACTGATGACCCACATGTCGCCCAGCACTTCGAATAGCATACGGGCGGAGCGCCCTGTGCGGCGGCTGCCGCGCAGCTCCTCGATAAGTTCCCACATTGCCTTGCCCAGGAACCGGATCACGATCTCCCGGTCTGAAAATGAAGTGTAGTTGTAGGGTATCTCGCGGATACGCTGTTTTGGCAGTTCGTTCATTAGCGGGAAGTAAGTCTTGGAATCGAGGATCCGGCCCAGAAAGCCGACTATTGTAGCCTATTGGACGGTTGACCAGCATTGACAATCAAACATGAGAGGCGTGCGGGATGAAGATGAGCAAGGCCGGATATCAGGCTGGACTTTACTGCTTAGTTGAAGGCGTTGTAAAAGTCCTTCCCTGGACTGCACTGGGT
>JBDLIF010000049.1:0-11202 GCA_039714955.1 Pseudomonadota bacterium
GATGAGTTGATCGGTGACCCCCTCACGCAGGATCTCGCGGATGGCCTGAGGATCAGGCGTCTGCTGGTCACCGGGATCCTGCGAACTTTCGCTGAATCCGAGTTCATCGAGGGTGACTACATCATCGAGCAGGGGGATGGCCTGTTCATCCGCTTTTTCTCTGTTATCGATTTTCATTTGCTTATGTCGTGGGTGTTGAGAGGGTAGCCCCGGTCCCGATAGAACCGGAAGCGTGCACGACCGGCGGCCTTGATATCGGGTTCCTTGTCGATCAATTCGGCGACACGTTCGAAACGACTGAAGAAATTGGGCACCTCCGGCGCGAGGTTGATCATCACGTCATGTTCCTCGCCAGCCTCATTATTACTGCCAATGATGACCGGGGTCATCGAGGGATCGGCCCTCTCCTGCATCCCATGAGGCACGAAGCTGCCCTGCCGGAAGGTCCAGAGCAGCCTGTCCATGTGTCTTGCCTCATCCGCGGAAACCGTATGGATGAAGATGCGGCGGCCCTGGTGGTAGATCTTCTCAGCGAGACGGCAGGCCAACATATAGCGGTTACCCGCTGCCCTTTCACCAAGGATATAGAAATCCACCTGAGTCATATTAATCGTACCGAAAATAATTGCATGCAGATCAGCGCGACCGTCGGCGGGAGGGCCGTTTCCTTGCATCCTGCAATCACGGCATTTGTACTTCCCTGTACGGCAGAACCCACCTTCGAGCGTACAGGGATGTATTCACAGCGTGTCGCTAAGGTCTGCATGCAATTATTTTTACAACTATTGATAACGAATTACTCGCTTTGACCGCAACGCTTCAGCAGAAACTGGGTGAGCAGCGGTACCGGCCGGCCGGTAGCGCCCTTCTCCTTGCCGCTGTTCCAGGCGGTGCCGGCAATGTCCAGATGGGCCCATTTGAATTTTTTCGTGAAACGGGAGAGGAAACAGGCGGCGGTGATGGTGCCGGCCCCCTTGCCACCGATGTTGGCCATATCGGCGAAGTTGCTGTCGAGCTGTTCCTGGTAGTCATCCCAGAGTGGCAGTTGCCAGGCCCGGTCCCCCGTATGTCTGCCCGCGCTCAAAACCTCCTCGGCCAGGGCATCATGGTTGGCCATTAGGCCGGATGCCTGATTACCCAAGGCCACGATGCAGGCGCCGGTGAGGGTGGCGATGTCGATGACCGCGGCGGGCTCGAAGCGTTCACTGTAGGTGAGGGTGTCGCACAGGATCAGGCGGCCCTCCGCATCGGTATTGAGCACTTCGATGGTCTGTCCCGACATGCTGGTGACCACATCCCCCGGCTTGTTGGCATCACCATCCGGCAGATTTTCGGAGGAGGGGACCAGCCCAACAACGTTCAGCGGCAGCTTCAGTTCCACACAGGCCTGCAGGGCACCGAACACACTGGCGCCGCCACACATGTCGTATTTCATCTCATCCATGGCGGCGGATGGCTTGAGGGAGATACCGCCGGCATCGAAGGTCAACCCCTTGCCCACCAGCAGAATGGGTTTGCTGGTGGGTTTACCTCCGTTGTACTCCATGACGATCAGCTTGGCGGGCTGACGGCTGCCGCGGGAGACCGACAGCAGGGCACCCATGCCCAGCTTCTCCATCTGTTTCTCCTCCAGCACCTGGATCTTCAGCTTGTTGCTTCTCCGGCCGAGTTTACGGGCCTGCTCGGCCAGATAACTGGGTGTACAGATATTGCCCGGCAGGTTGGCGAGATTTTTGCTCAGGCCCATGCCATTGGCAATGGCCTGACCGTGGTCGAGGGCCTTCTGTGCGGTTTTCAGGCGCCGGCGGTCACTCACGAACAGGGTCATGCGTTTCAGTGGCCGACGGGGCTTCTTTACCTGGCTCTTGGTTTCGTCGAAGCGGTAGACCGCCTCTTCCGCGCGAATCACGGTATCACGTACACACTGATAGAGATTGGTATCCTGCACCTCCAGGTCAGTCAGACCGCAGATCGCCTCGATGGCATGGCCCTCATTCAGGCTGCGTATCGAAGTTGCCACAGTCTTTCGGTATTGCTTGAGATTGAGTTCGCGGGGTTTGCCCAGTCCCACCAGTAAGACCCTTTCACTCTGAATCCCGGGTACGTCATACAGCATGAGCTGCTGGCCGGAGTCACCGTTCATATCGCCACGCTTGAGGATCTTGCTCAGCAGCCCGTTGCTGGCCTTGTCAACCTCCTGGGCCAGAGGGGAGAGGTGGCGGCGTGAGAAGACCCCCAGGACCAGACAGGCGCTGCGTTGTTTGGTGATGTCGCCGGATTTAATGCTGTATTCCATGGTAGGGTGTTGTCTCCAGTGGTCAGGATAGTAGGAATACCCTGTAGTTACTAATGCGAATGTTGGATAGCCGGTAAGTGACTATGTACCACAAGCAGGCTCGATAATCATCCTCGCCTCCCTGATACTCCTGGGTCTGGCGGTGGAAACCAGTGGCACAGCCAAGTGGATTGCCGAGCAGACCCTGACAGTGGTCGGTCACATGCCTATCTGTGATTACTTTTTACAGCTCATCATGCAGAGTTTTTGAAAAACCCCCCAAAAATCAAACGGGGACTGAAGATCTACTTGAGCATTGCAAATGGAAGCACCATAATCCCACGCTTTCCGGGCCTTTCTGGCCCCAATTTGGTCTGCAAGAGCACAACATGAAGATTGGTGTAGCGAAAGAATCACAAGCAGGTGAAAAGCGGGTCGCCCTGACGCCCGATGCAGTAAAAAAGTTATCAGGCAAGGGGTTCGAAATACTGGTTGAGGCTGGGGCTGGCCTTGCCGCCCATTTCACGGACACAGACTATGAGGCGGCTGGCGCGACTATCATCGACAACCAGGCTGCTTTGGCTGCGGGGATAGTGATCAAGGTGCGCAAGCCTAGCCAGACCGAGGTCGCTGGCATGTCAAATGGTTCGATCTATATCGGTCTTACCGAGACCTGCGGTGACGATGAGATTCTCAGTGCCATGCGCGCTAAGAACGTCACGGTCCTCTCGATGGAACGGATACCGCGTATCTCCCGTGCTCAGTCAATGGATGCACTCTCCTCGCAGAGCAATATCGCAGGATATCGTGCGGTGCTGGAGGCGGCCAACCGCTATGGCCGTTTCATTCCCATGATGATGACCTCAGCGGGCTCAGCAAAGCCCTCCCGAGTGGTCGTGTTAGGCGTCGGGGTTGCGGGATTGCAGGCGATCGCCACCGCCAGACGTCTGGGTGGCGATGTCTATGCCTACGACATCCGTCCCGAGACCAAGGAGCAGATCGAGTCCCTGGGCGCCAAGGCCATCGAGCTGGATGTGGGTGAGAGTGGCTCAGGCGAGGGTGGCTATGCCAAGGAACTCTCTGATGAGGCCAAGGCCAGACAACAGGTGGCCCTGGCCGATGAGCTGAGCAAGGCTCATGTGATCATTACCACCGCCATGATCCCCTGCCGCCCGGCGCCGACCCTGATTACCGAAGATGTGGTCAAGCGCATGCGCGAAGGCTCGGTGATCGTTGACCTGGCCGCGGCCACCGGTGGCAACTGTCCATTGACCGAGGCCGGCGAGGTGGTCACCAAGCATGGCGTGATCCTCATCGGCCATACCAACTATCCGTCGATGATGCCCTCCGATGCCAGCGCCTTCTATGCAGGCAACATCACCAATCTGCTGAACATCATGGTGGACAAGACGGATGCTGGCCTGACCCTGAAAAATCTCGATGAGGATGAGATCACCGAGGCGATGCAGGTCAGGGCCGAATCCTGACCTGTGTCTGTACACAATAACGCTTTTCCGACGCAGCATTTGACGCCAAATAGGGAGCACCTCAATGCCTGACACACTGGTTGCACTTTACGTCTTCGTTCTCTCCTGTTTCATCGGTTACTTTGTGATCTGGGGGGTCACGTCTGCCCTGCACACCCCCCTGGTGGCGCTGACCAATGCCATCTCCGGCATCATTATCGTCGGCGCGCTGCTGGTCACCGGGCTTGAATCCGTGGGTACGGTTGCGGAGATCTTCGGCTTTATCGCGGTGCTGCTGGCATCCATCAATGTTTTCGGCGGTTTTCTGGTGACCAACCGGATGCTCGCCATGTTCAAGAAGAAAGATAAGTGAGGCGGTAATTGATGGAGATTTCAGCAAATACCCAGGCCATCGCCTATCTGATTTCGGCGATCCTCTTCATTCTCGCACTGAAGGGGCTGACCCACCCGGCATCCGCCCGGCGCGGTAACTATCTCGCCATGACCGGTATGGCCATCGCCATTGCCGCTACGCTGATGGGCAGCGAGGTCAAATCCTACGGTTTTATTATTGTCGCTGTCGCCATCGGCGCGGTGATCGGTTCGGTGGTGGCCGCCCGGGTGCAGATGACCGCCATGCCGCAACTGGTGGCGGCCCTGCACAGCTTCGTCGGTATGGCGGCGGTGCTGGTGGCCATCGGCACCTATCTCAACCATGACGCCGCAGGGACCCTGAATCCGGTGATGATGGGCGAACTCTCCGCCGGCATCATCATCGGTGCGATTACCTTCTCCGGTTCGGTTGTGGCCTTCGCCAAGTTGCAGGGGCTGGTGAGTGGTGCGCCAGTAAAATTTGCTGGCCAGCATGCGCTGAATGCCGGGCTGGCCATCGCCGCAATTGGCTTTGCCATCCATTTTGGCATGACCGAGAGTATGACCTCGCTGGTGATCATGACAGCCATTGCATTCATTCTCGGTTTTACCCTGATCATCCCCATCGGCGGGGCCGACATGCCGGTGATCATCTCCATGCTCAACAGCTACTCCGGGTGGGCCGCGGCCGCTACCGGTTTCACCCTGGGTAACAATCTGCTGATCATCGTCGGCGCCCTGGTGGGTTTCTCCGGCGCCATTCTCTCCTACATCATGTGCCGGGCGATGAACCGCTCGATCATCAATGTGGTATTCGGTGGCTTTGGCGGTGAATCGGGGGGTGAGGTGAGCGCTACCGGGCAGGCGGCTCAGAAAGGCGTCAAATCGGCCTCGGTGGAGGACGCGATCTACTGGATGGAGGACGCCAACAAGGTCATCATCATCCCAGGTTACGGCATGGCGGTGGCCCAGGCCCAGCATGCCCTGAAGGAGCTGATGGAACTGCTGGAGGATCGCGGTGTGGAGGTGAAGTTCGCCATCCATCCGGTGGCCGGCCGCATGCCGGGCCACATGAACGTGCTGCTGGCGGAAGCGGACATTCCTTATGATCATGTGCTGGAGATGGACGAGATCAACCCGGAATTCCCGAGTTGCGACGTCGCTTTGGTGGTGGGCGCCAACGACGTGGTGAATCCTGCCGCCAAGTCAGATAGCTCCAGTCCCATCTATGGCATGCCGATCATCGAGGCGGCCAAGGCCAGGCAGGTCTATTTCCTCAAGCGCTCCATGCGTCCGGGTTACTCCGGTGTGGACAATCTGCTCTTCTATCAGGACAACACCTCGCTGGTGTTTGGTGATGCCAAGGACACCATCGAGGGCATGGCCAGCGCGTTGAAGGGTGGGGGGCATTGAGTGGTCGTAACCTCCAGCGGCGCAAATAAAAACGGGCTTCGGCCCGTTTTTTTTATTGATCTATCGGTCTCAGAAGGCCCCGATAAATTGGTGGGCGGTCTGGAATTTGGAATGATCATTTTACTATTTTCGCAAGAGATCTCATTCCACGTTCAACTTAAGGGTGAAAAACGTAATATCTTACGTGTGCGTGTGTGCAGTAGGATTGTCCTGTGTAACTTAACAGGTTACACTTTAGCGTATGATCCAGAGTTTCAAGCACAAAGGCCTTGAGCGCGTCTTCAAAACTGGGAAGAAGTCCGGAATTCAGGCGAATCATACGAAGCGCCTTCAATTGATTCTTTGTCGCTTAAATGCATCAACGTCGCCGGGCGATTTGGATCTCCCGGGGCTGTATTTGCATCAACTAACAGGGAGTCGAGAAGAAACCTGGTCAGTTAGAGTAAGTGGCAATTGGCGTGTCACTTTTCGGTTCAACGGCATGCATGCCGAGGTAGTAGATTGCGAAGATTATCATTGAGGTCATTCCATGCTAATGCACAATCCCCCGCACCCTGGCGAAATCATCAAGGAGCTTTGTATTGAGCCGTTGGGGCTTTCGGTTACCGAAGCGGCGAAGGCGCTTGGTGTCAGTCGTAAAACGCTCTCCAGTATTATCAATGGCAAGTCCGGTATCAGCCCAGAAATGGCTGTGCGGTTGTCGATTGCGTTCAATACCTCCTCAGAAAGTTGGCTCAATCAACAAACGCAATACGATCTTTGGCAGGCGGAGCAGCATCGGGGTGAACTACAGGTTAAGCGTTTGTCCGCGGCGTGAAATACATAACCAATGGAGATCGATGGGTGGCAACTGATTTTGTCACGTTACATGCAATCGGAAAAAGACCTGCAACTGTTGTTGAGTCAGCTTCAGCTCACATTACATGAGCAACTACCACCGCGGATCGGTTCAGTCTATCAGTTGATCTCCTGTCCGGAATAGCATACGCCCCTTTTATTGAAGACCCATAGAAGCATTGAAGCAAATTGGCGATTATTTTGGTGTCAGTTACGCTACTGTGAGCCGGTCGGTAAAAGAGTTTGGGGTATAAGGAAAGCAGAAAAGCAAGACATCCCATGAGCCGTTTGGCTCACTCCTCCGGAGACCACTCGGCCAAGTGCATGATCCGTCCCAAGTCTCTTGCCTTGGCAAGATAATGCTCATCAGCGGTGATGAGAACGGATTCCGTCTCCAGCGCAACCGCGTGGTAGAGGGTGTCGAAAAGGTGGTGGTTGAGATCAATCGCCAACTGGCATGCGCGCTGCAGGATTTCAGCCCCGTCCTGAACTGCCAGGTCGAGTACGCTGAGCAGTGCTATATCCTCTTCGGCTTTGTCCGGGGTCATTCTAGCGAGCACGGCGCCCACTTCAGCGAGCCAATGGACTGGCTGCACGACGGGAACTTGTTGCCGAACTATTGCCGACATGAGGGTCGTGGCTCGTTCCGTATGCTCTTCTCGCTCAGGATCGGCAAACAACCACTTGATGACTACGCTGGCATCTACCACTAGCCTCATGGGCGGCCCAGCATCCGGGCTTCGCGAGCTTCTTCGTCGGTCATGGGGGGGCGTAGCTTACGGTGCGCTGTCAATAGTCGGAACGCCTCCTCCCGCTGCTGCTGGCGCATGGTTTGTTCCACTGCTTCACGCATCAGCCTTGCGATGATGGCACTCTTATTCTTACCGGCAAAGGTCTTGTTGAAGGCCTCCTTGACCTCCTCCGGTACGCTGAAATTCACGGTTGCCATTGCTGAATACCTAATTTGTTGAAATCTTCAACAAGAATAGCGCAAAAGACCTCAGGGCAACAACTGTCGAGAAATCTATTAGGGTATCCGTCGGGCAATACTGCGTATTTTTTTCCGACCTTACGATTCAATCTCAGTCGCAAGCTGGGTTCCGTTGCGCTCCACCGAGGCTACAACTGCGCTCTAGACAAACCACATCAACCCGATCATGCATCGATGGGGCCGCCTGTGGTATAAACCCGGCCAGCATGAACCAGCCATTGCCCGTATTTCCCGAAACCTCCGATCTCGACCTCTGCATGGGTGTGGACCGCCACGGCTTCAGGCGGCGGCTGCAAGGACTGAGAAAAAGACGTAAGGCCGGACAGCCATTCGACCTGGGACTGGAGAAGCTGGTCAGGGATATCGAGGCCTCCAAACAGCGCTTTGAGCGCCGCAAACAGCAGCTGCCTGCGCCGGCGTTTCCCGCGGAGCTGCCTATTTCAGCCCGGGTTGAGGAGATCAAGGCGCTGATCTCAAGGCATCAGGTCATAGTTCTGTGCGGCGAGACCGGCTCCGGCAAGTCGACCCAGCTGCCGAAGATCTGCCTGAGCCTGGGACGGGGCGTGGAGGGTTTCATCGGCCACACCCAGCCCCGGCGCATCGCCGCCCGCACCCTGGCGTCGCGCATCGCATCCGAACTGGGGGTGGAGCCCGGCAGTTCGGTGGGCTACAAGGTGCGTTTCAGCGACCGTACCCGGCCCGATACCCACATCAAGCTGATGACCGACGGCATCCTGCTGGCGGAGATCCAGCAGGACCCCTACCTCAACCAGTACGACACCCTGATCATCGACGAGGCCCACGAGCGCAGCCTGAATATCGATTTCCTGCTGGGTTACCTAAAGAAGCTGCTGCCCAGGCGTCCCGATCTGAAGCTGATCATCACCTCGGCCACCATCGACCCGGACCGCTTCTCCAAACACTTCAATGAGGCCCCGGTGATCGAGGTCTCCGGCCGCACCTATCCGGTGGAGCTGCACTACCGGCCTTTGGAAGAGGAGGGGAGTTATGAGCGGGACGACCCCATGCAACAGGCGATCGTCGATGCAGTGGACGAGCTGTCGCGTATCGACCGGGGGGACATCCTGGTCTTTCTCAGCGGCGAGCGGGAGATCCGCGAGACCGCCGAGACCCTGCGCAAACACAAGCTGCAGCTGACCGAGATCCTGCCGCTCTATGCGAGGCTGAGCCCGGCGGAGCAGGGCCAGGTGTTCAAACCCCACGGCAAGCGGCGCATCGTGCTCGCCACCAATGTGGCGGAGACCTCCCTGACGGTACCCGGCATCCGTTATGTGATCGATGCCGGCTTTGCCCGCATCAGCCGTTACAGCCACCGCAGCAAGGTGCAGCGCCTGCCGGTGGAGCGCATCTCACAGGCCTCGGCGGATCAACGCAAGGGCCGCTGCGGCCGGCTGGCGGCGGGTATCTGCATCCGTCTCTATTCACAAGAGGATTTCGACTCTCGCCTGCCGTTTACCGAGCCTGAGATCCAGCGCACCAACCTGGCCTCGGTCATCCTGCAGATGAAACTGCTCGGCTTCGGCGAGATCGAGGCGTTTCCCTTCGTCGATCCGCCCGACAGCCGGCTTATCAAGGACGGCTACCGGGTGCTGGAGGAGATCGGCGCCATCGGTGGTGACAAGCGGGTCACCCGGCTCGGCAAACAGCTGGCGCGTCTGCCGGTGGACCCTCGTATCGCCCGCATGCTGCTGGCTTCCGCTCACGCCCACTGCCTGCGGGAGGTGATGGTGATCGCCGCTGCGCTGAGCGTACCGGATCCCAGAGATCGGCCTTTGGAGAAACAGCAGCAGGCGGACGAGGCCCATGCCCAGTTCAAACACGAAGAGTCCGACTTCCTGGGCTATCTGCAGCTGTGGGACCAGATGGAGGAGCAGCGCCGGCATCTATCCAAACATAAGTTCCGCAAACACTGCCGGGCCAACTTTCTCTCCTGGACCCGCATGCAGGAGTGGCACGACATCCACACCCAGCTGCGCATGCAGATGCACGACATGGGTTTCAAGGAGAACGCGGCCGAGGCGGGTTATGAAGAGATCCACCGGGCGGTGCTGAGTGGCCTGCTGAGTCATATCGGCTTCCGCAGCAAGGAGCGGGACTATCTGGGGGCGCGCAACAGCCGCTTCCACATCTTTCCCGGCTCCGGGCTGTTCAAGAAACAGCCCAAGTGGGTAGTGGCGGCGGAACTGGTGGAGACCACCAAGCTCTACGCCCGCACCGTCGCGGCCATTCAACCGGCGTGGGTGGAGGCGGTTGCCGGCCATCTGCTCAACCGCAGCTACTCCGAACCTCACTGGGAGAAGCGGCGCGGTCAGGTGGCGGGCTATGAGAAGGTCAGCCTGTTCGGCCTGACCCTGGTGGCGCGGCGCAAGATCAACTTCGGCCCCATCGACCCCCCGGTAGCCAGGGAGATCTTCATCCGCTCCGCCCTGGTGGATGGTGACTTTCACACCCGCGCCCCCTTCTGGCGGCATAATCAGGAGCTGATCGAGGCGGTACGTGACCTGGAGGCCAAGTCGCGCCGACGCGACATCCTGGTGGACGAGGAACGGATCTATGAGTTCTATGAAAAGCGAATTTCACAAGGCATCTTCAACACCCCGGAGTTCGAGAAGTGGTTGAAGAAGATCGCCAAGCAGCAGCCCAAACTGCTCTACCTAGAGGAATCAGACCTGCTGCGGGAAGAGGCGGAGCGGGTCTCCGCAGAGCAGTTCCCCGATCATCTCAGCATCGGCGGTATGCAGCTGCCCCTGGAATACCACTTCGATCCGGGCCAGCAGGCGGATGGGGTCGCCCTGGTGGTGCCCCAGAGTGTGCTGAACCAGGTCACCGAAGAGCGCCTGCAGTGGCTGGTGCCCGGCCTGCTGCGGGAACGGGTGATCGGCCTGTTGCGCGGTCTGCCCAAGTCTCTGCGCAGGTCCTTTGTGCCGGTGCCGGATTACGCGGATGCCTGCCTCAAGGGACTGGAGGCCTCGGATCGGCCATTGGTGCAGGTGTTGGGGGAACGGCTCAAGCAGATGACCGGGGTGCACATCCCCGAAGATGCCTGGAGTGAGGCCGGTCTACCGGACCACCTGCGCATGCAGCTGCGGGTAGTGGACGAGCAGGGCAAGACCCTCGGCATAAGCCGCCGTCTGGCCGAGGTGAAGCAGATCGCGGCTAAAAAGGGTCAGAGTCGCCCGCATCAACTGGCGACCCCCGGCATGCAGAGGTCAGGTATCAAGGTTTGGGACTTTGGCGAGTTGCAACAAAGCGTGACAGTGGAGCAGGGCGGTATCAGGCTGGTGGGTTTTCCGGCCCTGGTGGATGAGGGGGAGAGCGTGGCGATCCGCCTGCTCGATTCCGAACCCCTGGCCCAGCACAATCATAAGGCAGGCGTACGGCGCTTGATCATGCTCAAGCTCAACAAGGAGATCCGCTATCTGCGCAGGAACCTGCCCAACCTGGCACGCATGCGGCTGCAATACGCCAAGGTGCCTGAGGCACCGAAGGGGCTGAGGGTGGAGCAGCGCCGCGGACTGGAGGACGAACTGCTGTTCCATATCGTCGACCAGACCTTCCTGGATGGGGAGCCTGAGATCCGTGACGAGACAGTCTTCCAAAACAGCCTGGAGCGTAAGAGCGGACAGCTGATGATCGTCTCTAACCGGGTCTGTGCCCAGTTTTCCGATATCATGAATCGTTACCAGCAGGTGAGGAAGCAGCTGGCGGAGACCACTCAGATCAATTGGCTCGCCTCCATATCCGACATACAGCAGCAGCTCGATCGGCTGGTCTACAAAGGCTTTCTGCAGCAGACCCCGGTGGAGAAGCTCACCGAGTTGCCTCGC
>JBDLIF010000050.1:0-11183 GCA_039714955.1 Pseudomonadota bacterium
ACTTCAATGGCGCAGAGCAAAATGGGTGAGCTGTTCCAGCAGGTTGATGACAATATCGAGGGTGTGCGGGTGTGTGCCACCCCAGGTGGTTGCAGCGGAATCAGCTTCGGTATGACCTTCAGTGACGCAATCAATGATAATGACGGCGTTTTGGAGTGTGACGGTTTCAAAGTGATCGTTGATGACGGCACCATGCAGTATCTGCGTGGTGTAGAGATCGATTTCGTGGATCGTGGTGATGGCAATGCCAGCTTCGTATTCAACAACCTCCAGCCTGTTGAAGGTGGTGGTTGTGGTACCTGTGGTTCCTCCTCCGGCGGCGGCTGTGGGTGAGCCGCGACCGTTTGTCCAGTGGACAAACGCAGCGCGGCGAACGACCAGCCAGGAAGGCTGGGCCGGGGGTTAAAAAGATAGCAACGGTAGCGCCATGGATGGCGGATATGCGCTAACCTACGAAGCAAATCCCAGTCCAGTGGACAAACGCAGCTGGCGACAAAACCGCCGGGAGCGATTTTGAACGGCTATGCCGGTCCCGCAGGGACACACCCCAAGGAAGGGGTGTGTAACGCAAGGCCTGGCCGCTCCTGGGCTTCCTGCCCCCCGCGGCATTTGAGCATCCTTGCACGGCAGACGGCCGAGCTGGCTGCGTCACCATGGAGGGTTGCTTGCGAGGTGCTTAACTAAAGCCATACTTTAATACAGTGAGCAGTGCCTTCGCAGCTGGTGAACGCAAGGCCTGGCCGCTCCTGGGCTTCCTGCCCCCGCGGCATTTGTGCATCCTTGCACGGCAGACGGCCGAGTTGGCTGCGACACCATGGAGGGTTGCTTGTGAGCAAGATAGGCCTGCTCCCCTAAGTATAAAAACCGCTGAATGGTTTACCCATTCCGCGGTTGTAACTATTCAGCTCATTCTTTGTTTTGTCGGGTTACGTCGCGCGCAAAGCTTTATGCCGTATTCAGGTTTGGTGCTATTGCGCGTCTAACCCGACCTACGTCTGAAAATGCCGTCGTAGGAGCTGCCCATGGCTGCAACCAAAGGCGGCACGCCTTTTTTGCATCTTCACACAAAGCGACTATCGTCGCTAATCGCAGCCACGGGCAGCTCCTACGGAGGCTGAATAGATACCTGCGGTTTTTCTTTTTCAGCCGCTTTTCTATCGGTAAACTTGTGCTGATTTGGGATTGCTGAGGTCGGTTTTATGAGTGGAAAAACGGTAGAGCTGCTGGTTATCGGTGGTGGTATCAGCGGCTTGGGATTTGCCCACCTTGCGAACCGACGTGGCATAGCCACACAGGTTCTCGAGGCCTCGGACTCTATTGGCGGATGCATACGCAGCCATCAGTTTGCAACCCCAGAGGGGCCTTTCTGGACGGAACTGGGGGCGCATACCTGTTACAACAGCTATGGCAACTTTCTCCAGATGCTCGAAGATACGGGTCAATTGGGGACACTCCGGTCTAAGGAGAAGTTACGCTATTGGATACAGACAGCAGATGGCCTGAGATCGATCCCATCCCAGCTCAGTTATGTTGAGCTGCTGGGGGTGTTGCCTCGGTTGCTGATGACAAAGAAGGTGGGTCGTTCCGCCGGTGATTATTTCGGCGCTATCATGGGCAGGCGTAATTTTCAGCGTGTACTTGGCCCCGCGCTGGATGCCGTTGTCTGCCAATCGGCCAAGGACTTCCCTGCCGACTCGCTATTCAGAAAAAAGCCTCGACGAAAAGAGATAATCCGCAGCTACACGGGTCAGGCCGGACTGCAATCCTTCATGGAAAGGATTGTCAATCAGCCAGGTTTATCGGTGGACACCAACAGTCCGGTGGAGCGAATCGAAGCACTAGACGATGGCTATCGCGTGTTTACCAAAGAGGCTGATCCCATCACGGCAACTCACCTGGTGCTGGCGATAGCACCCGATGTGGCGTCGGGACTGCTGCGGCCGAGCTTTCCCCAGCTCGCGGAGCCACTATCGCAGATTGAGATGGCTGAGGTAGAGAGTCTTGCCGTATTGCTTGGTGCCGAAGCGCTTGAACTGCCACCATTGGCAGGCATCATTGGCCGTGATGATGATTTCTACTCCGTAGTGTCCAGGGATCTGGTGCCGGATCCCCGCCATCGCGCATTTACCTTCCATTTTCGTCCTGGAAGGTTGGATCAGTCCGCTAAGATGGAGCGAATCCAGACTGTATTGGGTGTGACTGAGGATGCCATTCAGGGCAGTGCTGCTTGCGGGAATCGACTGCCAGCCCTTCGTCTCGGTCATCAACAGCGTATCGAAAAGGTGGATCAGGCGCTGGCGGGGAGCCGGATGGCACTGACCGGCAACTGGTTTGCCGGAGTCTCCATCGAGGATAGTCTGATGCGCTCAGCCCAGGAATTTGCCCGTCTTTTCCCTCCTGAATAACTACTCTCTCTTTTGGTTGGCATCGTGATAGAGCGATTTCAGGATGTCGGAGCGGCGCTGACCGCCTGGTTCATCTTCGCTCTTCTTGCTGCTGAATAATTGTCCCAGCTTATGTGCCAGCCGTTTCAGGGCGCGCCAGATCTTCGGTAGCAGCCAGGCGGCCAGAATCAGGAACAGCGCCAGCAGGACGAGGAAGGCAACAGGGTAATTGAGCGCGGTCCAGAGACCGCCAATCACAGCGACATCCTCCAGCACGGACGCGGTCCAGTTGGTGACCGGCTCCGGTGAGGTGTTGATGAGGACGCGTGAGCCCGCCTTGGTGAAATGGCTGCCTGCCGCCAGTGTGCCTCCTAGCAGCATGGCGGCCAATTCAGCCGCTTCACTGACGCCCATGCCAGTGGCGGCGCCTGCCGCCAGAATCGCCCCTGCCGGGATGCGGATGAAGGTATGGATAGCGTCCCAGCCGGTATCCACCCCCGGCGTCTTGTCGGCGAAGAACTCCACGCAATACATGATGCCGGCCGCGGTCATCACCAGCGGATCGCTGAGAATCTCCAAGCCTGGGGGCAATGCGGCGTTTCCAGTCGCTCCCAGGTAACCCAGCACAAAGATTGCGGCGTAGAGATTGATGCCGGCGGCCCAGCCGGCGCCCAATGTAAGGGCCAGGGTATCAATAGTTTCCATCTGGTTATTCTCTGCTGTTGTTTCAATAACTCTGAGGCCTTTGACAGTGGAATTCCACCCTTTGTTTAGGTTTTTTATCTTCCCGTTGGTTGGAGGGCGTCTGCAGGCTCAGAGCTGCCCGTATTTCCGTGGGGTGGAGTCAGCTCGTCAGTCCAATGTGCAAGCAGAATGGCTTTCGCTTTTTTCTGTCTGACCGTATGATAAACCCGTATTTCTTACCAGGCGGCCTCAGTTGATTGAAAACCTTCTGAAATTCAACATAGTTAGCTTTGTGCACAGATGGTGTTTAATTCACACTCTGTCCTATTTGGTTTTTGGAACAATCTGGCTTCGCACCTTGAACGATCAGCCTTGAACCATAGCTACGGCTATGCTTCCGCGGCTGATCCTCCAATCTGCTTCTCCAGGTTGCCCCAAAAATCCAAATCCTGGTGAGAAATGCGGGTTAAATGCTATCCCTAAGAAACAGGTTCAGGATTAAAAACTTATGCTCAAGGTCGGAATTGTCGGCGGAACAGGGTATACCGGTGTGGAACTGTTGCGTTTGTTGGTCATGCACCCGGCGAGTGAACTGGTGACTATTACCTCACGCTCAGAGGCGGGACGACCGGTGGCGGAGTTGTTTCCCAATCTGCGTGGGCATGTGGATCTGAGCTTCGTTGCCCCGGATGCGGATACCCTGAGTGGCTGTGATCTGGTCTTTTTTGCCACGCCCAACGGTATAGCCATGCAACAGGTGCCGGTCCTGGTCGATGCCGGGGTAAGGGTGATCGATCTGGCGGCCGATTTCCGTATTTCAGACAGGTCGATCTGGGAACATTGGTACGGCATGCAACACGCCTGTCCAGAAAGATTGGCGGAGGCCATCTATGGTTTGCCGGAGCTGAATCGGGAAGCTGTGAAGCAGGCACGTCTGGTAGCCAATCCGGGCTGTTATCCTACCGCTGTAGCCTTGGGTTTTCTGCCGCTGGTGGAACGGGGTCTGATCGAGCTGGATCATCTGGTGGCGGATACCAAATCGGGGGTGAGCGGCGCTGGCCGGAAGGCCAGCGTGGCGGCTCTGATGGCTGAGGCAGGGGAGAGTTTCAAGGCCTATGCGATTCCCGGTCACCGGCATCAGCCAGAGATCCGTCAGACCCTGAGTCGTATGGCGGGTGGAGATGTGGGACTGACCTTTGTTCCCCATCTGGTGCCGATGATCCGGGGTATTGAGGCAACCCTCTACGCCCGCTTGAAGCAACCCGAGGTTGATCTTCAGGAATTGTTCGAGGAGCGCTACAGGAACGAGTTCTTTGTCGATGTGATGCCGGCGGGCTCACATCCTGAAACCCGGAGTGTCCGTGGGGTGAATCATTGTCGGATTGCTGTGCACAGGCCCTTGGATGGAGATGTGGTGGTCATCTCCTCGGTCATCGATAACCTGGTCAAGGGCGCTGCTGGCCAGGCGGTACAAAACATGAATTTGATGTTTGGGCTGGAAGAGAACACAGGACTGGATCAGGTGGCGTTGTTGCCCTGACGCATCATGGGTATAGACAGGAAATACCGTGTTCCGAAGATCGTTTCCTCGAATGAGCGCTCACCCTCCTGGCTGCGCATCACATTACTGTTGCTGATCGTCTCAGCAGCGGGGTGGTATGGCTATCAACTGGGTGGTTCAGACTTGCCGGGTGGGTTTGTGGGGTTCAATCCCCTGGCGGAAAGAAAGATCAGAGTATTGCAACGGGAGCGCGAGGAACTGAGTCGTCAAGTGGCAATGCTGCAGCAGTCTGCCCAGTTGGATCAGGAGGCAATGAGGGCAATCAGGGAGCAGATCAAACTTTTTCAGGATGAGCGTTTAAAGATGGAAGAGGAACTGGCATTTCTGCGTGGTATCGTCTCCAACAACCCCAAAGAGAATGGATTGCGTATCCAGAAATACAAGCTGGAACCCGCTTCCGAGAAGAATTCCTTTACCTATAGATTCACTGTCAGCCAGGTTATCAACAGCGGGTTGCTGGCAAAAGGCAAGATCCTTATCAGCCTTTCTGGTTTGCAGGCTGGGCAGGCCAAGGTGCTCGGATTGGAGCTGCTAACCGATGAAAAACAGCGCAGTCATAAGATGCGGTTTCGGTATTTCCAGAATATTGAAGGTAAATTGAAGCTGCCAGACGGCTTTACCCCATCCAAACTGACTATTGAGGTTAAGCCTGAAAGTAAAAAAATGGAGCCGATAACAACAACATATGATTGGTCGCCACTCGACTGATCAGTCCCAGTAGAGGTTTTAGGTATGTTATTGAGAAAAAAACGCATTCGCAGTCCAAGGATCAGCACCGTGATAGGCCAAGGGACGGCGATCGAGGGAAACGTCCTTTTTTCCGGCGGCCTGCATGTGGATGGCGTCATTAAGGGAAACGTGATTTCCGATGTGGAAGACGATAAGGCCACCCTGACCTTGAGTGAACATGGGACCATTGAAGGAAATGTCCAGGTAACCAATGTGATGCTGAACGGCAAGGTGATCGGAGATGTGGTTGCCAGCAACCAGGTGGAGCTGGCGCCAAAGGCGCGTATCACCGGTACGGTGACCTACGCACTGCTTGAAATGTCGATGGGTGCCGAGGTCAATGGAAAATTGATTCATGCGGAGGAGAGGGTTTCGCCTCAGCTGGGATTTGATGCAGGCTCGCTGATGACTGAGACGGAGTGAGCTGGTTAATACTTGACTATTTTTGTAGGTAATAGCATACTTCCATTTATCGATTATCATTGGGCGCAAGGCATTTTGCCCGTTAAATGGCAGGATAGAAAATCATGAGTAGCGCAGAAGCAGTCAACGACTCGATTGTTTTTACCAAGTCAGCGGCAACCAAGGTAGCGGCGCTGATTGAAGAGGAGGGCAATGCTGACCTGATGTTGCGTGTCTACATTCAGGGTGGCGGATGTTCAGGGTTTCAGTATGGTTTTTCCTTCGATGAAAATGAAAATGATGGAGATACCAAGGTGGTGACCGAAGGGGTGACCCTGCTGGTCGATCCCATGAGCATGCAATACCTGATGGGTGCTGAAGTGGACTACACGGAAGGCCTGCAGGGCTCTCAGTTTATTATCCGTAACCCTAATGCCACGACGTCCTGTGGTTGCGGATCATCCTTCTCTGTCTGATCCGGGCAGGCCAGTTGGAAGCAAAAAAGGCGCCAAGGCGCCTTTTTTGCTGCGGAACGATAAATTTCTCTATCTTTGCTCATAAGGTAGCAAGGTCAACTCCACGCGGCGATTCTGTTGTCGACCCTGTGCCGTGTCGTTGGAGGCGATCGGGCGTGTTTCACCGTAACCGACGGTATCGATGCGTACCGGCTCTACCCCATCTCCAATCAGGATATTGGTGACAGCCTGGGCGCGTTGCTGGGAGAGCCTCAAATTGTAGGAATCCGAGCCGGTGCTGTCGGTGTGACCGGCCACTTCAATCATGGTGGATTTGTACTCCTTGAGCACCAGCGTGACTGAATGCAGCACCTCAACAAAGTCTGGTCTGACATTTGACTTATCGACATCAAAGGTAATGTTCCCGGGCATGTTGAGAATGATATTGTCGCCGCTTCTGGTGACGCTGACACCGGTATTTTCCAGTTGCTTGCGTAGTTTTGCCTCCTGGACATCCATATAGTAGCCCACACCACCACCCGCGATGGCCCCAATGCCCGCGCCTTTCAGGGCACGTTCCTTGCGTTCCTTCGCATTGTCGGATGTGGCGATGCCGATGAGCGCGCCGGCCGCGGCGCCGATGGCGGCTCCTGTTACCGCCTTAGAGGTCTCCTCCTCGCGGGTATAGGGGTCGATCGTGGTGCAGGCCTGGAACGTCATGAGGCTGGCTAATGCTGTAGCTACAGCGATCTTTCTACGCATGGTTATCTCCTTTTGATGGGGTTTACTGATCAATTACATCAGAGTTTTGGCCGTAAAAGTATGCACAAGTTCGCATTTGATTTCCTGGAATGATCCAAGACCTGAAAGCCAGTGGTTTGCTGTTGGATATCAACAAGGATACAACATTAATTCGCCATAAGAGGCTTCGTGACCTACACTTCATTTTGATGTGGGAAAATTTTCCATATCAGGCCAGGTATTCCTACTTGCAAGGACCTGAAGCCGACAATACGAGAAGGATTCTCTCCGAGCTAATCAATAAAAAACATGAGGAGCGAATTAACGATGAAAAACAGTAAATGGAGGTGTTTGGTTGTTACTTTGAGCTTAGGGCTGGTCATGGGATTAGCCCCTGTACAACTGCTGGCATCGGCGGGCGATCCGGTCGATCCCCCTCAGTTGGGTTCTGGACCGGGAGCCGGTAGCGGGCCGGGAGACAGTATGGGCGGTAGTAACAAGAGGGTGCCGGCAAAACGGATTCAGGAGATCACCGACCGTTTCGAGACCAGTCTGCATGCCACCCGGAGAGGCAAGGAACGCTTCTACAGTACCTATTGGGACATCGATGGCGACGGTGAGCTCGAATACAACGGCGGTTTCGAGCATACGGTCACCGAGGTCCATGGCGCGGAGGTGGCGGATTACGACACCCTCCCCTGCAAGGGCTGTCATTTTCCTCCGGTGGTCGCATCGCCGGATACCGACACCGATGAGGTGGTTTTTCCCGGCGGTTGCACCGACTGTCACTGGAACTACAATGCGGAAGACTACGGTGTGCCCGCCTATGACGTCGCCTATTGTGACGTGGACGATACGGCCGCTGTCGTCATAGAGGCCTGCCCGGAAGACTTCGATCCCGCCACCCGGATCAGCCAGGATGGGGTCTGTATCACCTGCCACGGCCGGCAGAACGCGGAAAACAAACTCCTGACGGACGTACACCGCAGCATCGATGCGGCCAACCCGGGTGAAGTCGCAAAATTCGGCTGTCTGGGCTGCCATCATGAGGCAGAGGTTCACGGGGATGAGGTGATGCTCGATTCCCACCTGGACGATCCGAAGACCAGCTGCGCTCAATCCGGCTGCCACGAGCGCGAGGTCAAGATCGCCGGCGGCAAGAAGGCAACGGGAGGGGCCTGCAAGGGTGACCAGGGTAAGGTCAATGAGCGCTGCGAGACCTTCCACGTCCAGCACATGGCCGATGTGGACTGCACCACATGCCACATCCAGTCCAACACCACCTGCAACAGTTGCCACTTCGACAGCGAACTCGACCACAATAAGCGCTTCTACCGGCAGATCCCGTCCATTGGCTTCAAGTTTCTGATGAACTTTGAGGGTCACCAGACCGATGGGCCCAAGATCCACACCGCGAACTACCAATCGCTGACCGTGGGCGCGGTCTGTGTCGATGGGGAGTGCGACACCGAGGGGGCGCAGACCTTCGTCGTGTTTGCCCCCTTTGCCTCCCATTCGGTGACCAAGGGTGAGGAGATCCTGTGTCGTGACTGTCACGTGGTCAGCGACGGCAACGGCGGCTACGAGGGCAACCCGGCCGTCGCCCAGTATCTGACCGAGGGCACGGTGACCACCACCACCTGGAATCCGGATGCGGGGGTCGCAGGCCTGCTGGAAGGCCCCACGGGGATCATCCCGCTGCCCCATGACTGGGCCCCCGACAACGGCGGCGCCCTGCAGATGGATTTTGTCTACTACCTGGGCAACACCACCGATCCGGTGACCAAGAATCCGGCCGGGGATGATTGGGCCTTCCTCAAGACGGGGCCGGATCGGGGTCATATGCCCTACGGCACCCCCTTGTCGGAGGAGCAGATGCAAAACCTCGTTCTCGATGCGTTCCCTGACGAGTAGCGCCTTGGCGTAACAGAGGCACCGGCCACAAGCGCCGGTGTCTCCGCCACGCGGGTCCAGAACTTTGACTGAACTTCAAACTCAAGTTTTGGAGCTCAAACGAGGAGCGGAGAGGGAGATAGCATTTTGAGACACGCTGTTAATACTATCCCTGTACGCTCGACTGCGGCCTTCCATGGCCGCAAACGCTCTCAAAACGCTATCCCCCTCTCCGCTTGATATCTCATTGGAGTACCTGAACTCCGAAACTTGTGTTCAGAGTAACCAGATTGCCATCCCGGGTAGTGACCTGTCACTCAAAGGAGGATTCCGTCATCTGGCTGAATGAGCGCTATTGAGCTTGGCCGTTGGTCAGGAAGGTGCTGGCATCGATCTCACCACGATTAAGCATGCCAACCATCTCCGACACGACCCGCTCTCGTGATTCGTCAGAAAGCGTAAGCATATCCTCTGATTGCATGACGTCCGATATCGTGGTGCTGTCAGCGTAACCCCGGTCATACAGGCGCGTTGTTATATTTTCTACGATTGCCTCTTCGTATGCCATGTCGGACGCGGTATCTGCCGTGGCATCGTAACATATGTCCGCGCTATCCCTTTGGGCATCGCGTACAGCATGAACATTACTTTGTACAAACGCCACTTCCCGCCGCAGCTGTTCGGAAGTGGCCATGTCACTCCTTATATTGCGGAGCAACGCTGAAGTGGCCATGTCACTCCTTATTTCGCGGAGCAACGCTTCCGTTTGATCCATCCTTGCATACAAGGCGATCAATGGGTCCGGCCCATTATCAGCTAAGACGGGCGGTTTATCTTCGATAACGAAATACATGGATATCGCGCCGAAAAGCGCACCTGTGACTCCGGCAATAATTCCTGTTGTTATGGATCGCATGTTTCTCTCCTTGGTGCCGCGAAAAAGTCCTTGCCCGGACGGACGGGCCAGAGAAATAGTCCCGCGCTGCATGGGATGCAACGCGGGATTTCCCGAATCGGGACAGTTTGCATATCAAGACAGGTATCCGGGAAATACCGATAATCCGGAATTCCCGATCTGTGTTGGATTAGAGTAGGTAGTAGGTGTGATTACGCGGTCAGTTAGCGACCGATGTAATCTTCGCGCTGGTGTCGCAGCTGACAGTAACCGGATTGCCTGCGATCTGGCTGGCGGCAAAGATGCTGGCATATGCAGTATTATTACCGATGTAGTAACAGATAACACTGCTGTCAATGTTCACGAACGTGTACACCTGACCATCGCTATAATCCTGGGTGAAGTACCAAGCCACCTGACCGGTAACAGCATTCGCCGGTACTGTGATGATGGACATACCCAGTAAAACGCCTGCTGATAAGAATGACTTCCATAAAGACATATAATTCTCCTTTGATGTAGATAATGCTTTTTAAAATGCGGCAGTTGAAATGACCGCGAAGCTATCATAATCAAAGCAGTTTCGGGCTGTCAATAACAATAATTTTTTTAATGTTTATCGTAGGATCATGTAAACAGAACCACATAAGCAAGAAGGCTGCAGACATCAGGAAGCACAATTTCAGGGTATTTACCCCGACGTTCATTTCCTCTCCTTAGACCTGATCAACTGCTATATGCTTGTTTTCGGTTTCTGTCCAAGCATGTCCGGCGTAACAAGTACAATGCCATTCGACGTTACCCGGAAACGCCGGGCATCCTCTTCAGGGTCTTCACCAATCACCGTACCATCTGGCAGTTGGCAACCGCGATCGATGATCGCGCGCTTGATACGGCAATTTCTTCCAATATCAACCTCCGGTAATACGACGGACTCATCCACCTTTGCGAAGGAGTGAACCCTGACTCTGGAGAATAGAAGGGAGCGCTCGATCGAGGCGCCAGAGATGATGCAGCCGCCGGAGACGACGGAGTCCAGCGCCATACCCCGCCGGTCTTGCTCACGGAAGACAAATTTGGCCGACGGCAGCTGACTCTGATAGGTAAGAATCGGCCAATCTTCATCATACAGATTCAGCTCAGGCGTGATGTCCACCAGGTCCATGTTGGCTTCCCAGAATGCATCCAGCGTACCCACGTCACGCCAGTAGGCTTGCTTGCCATCTTCTTTACCTTGAAATGGGTAGGCAACCACCTGCGCGTCATGAATGATGGAAGGGATGATGTCCTTGCCGAAGTCATGGCTCGACTGGTTATTGCTGGCATCCAGCTGGAGCTTTTCGTAGAGGAAATCGGTGTTGAAAATATAATTGCCCATGGATGCCAGTGCGCTTTGATCCGCCCCGGGGATGGGCCGAGGCTCGGCGGGCTTTTCATCG
>JBDLIF010000051.1:0-11121 GCA_039714955.1 Pseudomonadota bacterium
ATCTTTTCTACCCATACCTTTTATCAGCACCACCTCAATGAACGTCATGAGTCTGCCCAACATGCTCAGGAAGAGACCCGCATGCTCGTCGACGATATCGAGCAGGCACTGGCCCCTTTGCCTCTATCGGCCGTAGCCCTGGCCAAAGCATTGGGCAAGGATGAGTGGACCACCGATCAGGTTGAGGCACGCCTGAAGAGCACCCTCCTAAACCAACCCAATCTATTCGGCGTGGGGGTCGCGTTCGAACCCTATGCATTCGATAGGGATGTACGTCTATATGCCCCCTATCTGATACGGCAAGACCGTATGATACGGCGTATTGATATTGCGGATCATTATGATTACACAGAAAAGCAATATCAGTGGTATCAAGCGGCGTTACAAACCGCACCTCACTGGAACAGCCTTTACCTTGGCCAGGTCAGCCAGACCTGGTTGATCGAATATCTCGTTCCCGTGATGCATGAGGGAGACCCCGTCGGATTGGTGTTTATCAATTATGCACTGGATTCACTGCAGAAACGGATTGATCTCACTGATTTAGGTGAGCATGGCTATAGTTTTATCGTTGATGATACCGGGCGTCTCGTTGACTATCCTATTGTCGAAAAGGTATATGGAAAAGCCAACATATCGGACATGCCCGGGTTTCAAGGCGCTCATATGAAGGGTCCGATGCAACAGATCCTGAGCCGGATACCGGGGCAAACCGGTTATCTAAGCGATATCACTCAAGAGATGTCGTGGTTATATTACGCCCCGGTGCCTGGTACGAAGCTCTCTGTTCTGACGGTGTTCGAACAACGATCGCTGCTCCCTAAAGACCTGCCTCGCAAGCGGGAGCTGATACAGCTTCTGATGACCTGGTGCCTATTGTTGCTGCTATTGATTACGGCATCTCTTATTGGGCAAAGAAACCTGAGTGTGTATCACTATTGGCATACCGCCTTTCTCGCCACGGGGGTCATATCAGCCGCAATCGCCGCGCTATGGTATATCTCGTTGCATGAAGAGAGCGACGCGAATCAGTTAGTCACCCCCATTGCCAGTCATGCAGACCTGGACGACTTCATGCGCGCCTATACCCGTGAAAGTCTACTGAACCGTGGGGAGCCCCCCTTGTATCTTCCCACCGGCGTGTTTATCCAATCCGTTGAGTTTTCCTCTGCCAACAATGTCGTTTTAACCGGCTACATATGGCAACGGTATCACAACAGTTACCATAAAGACCTGTCACAGGGAATCGTGATGCCGGAGGCCGAGACACTGGAAATCGAAGAAGCCTACCGGCGACGAGAAAATGGCAGCGAGCTGATTGGCTGGTACTTTCGCGTGACCTTACGGCAGAATTTTGACTATAGCCGTTATCCTTTGGATCGACAATTGGTATGGATAAGGCTGTGGCACAAAGATTTTGATCGTAATGTTATCCTGGTACCGGACCTTGGCGCCTACGATCAGCTGAATCCGCATTGGCTACCTGGCATAGAAAAAGATTTTGTGATCTCTGGCTTGACACTCTGGCGAAGCTTTTTCAACTATCACCATCACAGCTACAATACCAATTTTGGCATCGAAAACTATGTGGGCCAGAACAAATTCCCCGAACTCTATTTCAATATTGGTCTAAAGCGTGATTTTTTCGACCCTTTTGTATCACAACTGGCGCCGATGGTCGTGGTCCTGCTCATGCTGTTCGCTGTACTGGTGACCAGCTCGAGGGATGAAACCCGCAATGCCCTGCTCGGGTTTAACACGGCGGGCGTGCTGGCATCCTGTTCCGCTCTGTTCTTTGTTATCCTGCTATCGCATATTGATCTACGCCGCACTATATCCGCAAAAGAGATCATCTATCTCGAGGACTTCTACTTTATCACCTACCTCTCCCTGCTGTTGGTGAGCATTAATTCCATATTATTCAGCTGGGGGATCCGCTTCCCTGTGATAAACAACATTTCGTTGATCCAACACCGTGACAATTTGGTTCCCAAACTGCTCTTCTGGCCAATGGTATCGGGCCAACTCCTGGTGTTGACTTTGCTCTCCTTGTACCCATATAACGGCTGACATCTGGGCAGTCCAATCTTTCCGGTTCTTTCCGCATAGGGATAGCGCGGTGGTCATGGAGATAAGCATACCTGCTGAGTAGGGTCTCGGTTATAATCCCCCAACTCCACAATCAGCCAACATCTGCGACATGAATTTCATCGAAACACGCGGCAATGATGGAGAGCGGTCGGCGGAAGTCAGCTTCTCCACCGCGATCCTCCAACCCATGGCCTCTTTTGGCGGTCTCTATGTCCCCGAACGCCTGCCTGTGCTGGGCGACGACTTTCTGCGCAACCACCTGGATGCCGACTACAAGCAACTTGCCCGGGATCTGCTGGCGGCATTCGAACTGGATATCGAACAGCGTGTCATCGAGCAGGCCCTGGCGCTCTATGATCAGTTCGATGACCCGACCAATCCGGCGCCCCTGGTTCAGGTTGACGACAACCTGTTTGTCAGCGAGCTTTACCACGGCCCGACCCGGGCCTTCAAGGACATGGCCCTGCAGCCATTCGGCATCCTGCTCTCCAGCCTGGCGCAGCAGCGCAACGAGCACTACCTGATCATGGCGGCCACCAGCGGTGATACCGGCCCCGCCGCCCTGGAGACCTTTAAGGACCGCGCCAATGTGCAGGTCGCCTGCCTCTATCCGGAGGGCGGCACCTCGGATGTGCAACGACTGCAGATGGTGACCGAAGATGGCGCCAATCTGAAGGTGATCGGCATCCGGGGGGATTTTGACGACGCCCAAACGGCCTTGAAACTGCTGCTTGGCTCCCCCTCCTTCCGGAGCAAGCTGAAGGAGCGGCATA
The DNA here is from genome assembly GCA_039714955.1 of Pseudomonadota bacterium. Taxonomy (GTDB): domain Bacteria; phylum Pseudomonadota; class Gammaproteobacteria; order Chromatiales; family Chromatiaceae; genus JASJBU01. Next base: position 2,865 of record JBDLIF010000051.1, read on the forward strand.
TCGACCTGTCGGCGGCCAACTCGGTCAACTTCGGACGCATCATCTTTCAGCTCATCTACCACATCCACAGCTATCTGGAACTGGTGCGCCAAGGAGCCATAGATCTGGGCGACAAGGTCTATCTGGCTGTGCCCAGCGGCAACTTCGGCAACGCCCTGGGGGGCTATTACGCCCTGCGCATGGGGCTGCCGGTGGAGAAGATCCTGATCGCCTCCAACCGCAACAATGTGTTGACCCAGCTGATCAACAGCGGCCGCTACGACCTGCGTGAGCGTGCAGTCATCGCCACCAGCTCACCGGCCATGGATATCCTCAAATCCTCCAATATCGAGCGGATACTCTACGACCTGTTCGGCGCGGAGCGCACCAAGGCGCTCATGCGGCAACTGGACCAGGAAAACTATTATGCGTTAACCAGTGATGAGCACAGCAGGCTGCGGCAGTTCTTCGCCGCTGATTTCTGTGACGACGAGGAGGGCAAGCGCTATATCAAGGCAGCCTTTGCCAAAGGCTATCTGATGGACCCCCACACGGCCACCTGCTTCAAGGCCTTCGAGACCTGTCGGGACAAGCCCCTCAAGACCATCGTCTATTCCACCGCCGAGTGGACCAAGTTCTCCCCCACCATCGCCAATGCCCTGACCGGTGAGCGGGATGCCCAGGATATCGATGCGCTGAACTCCATCGCCCGGGAGGCCAATACCCGTATTCCCGAACGTATCCAGGCGCTGTTTGACCGGCCGGTTGTGCAGACCACCGTCATTGACAAACAGGATATAGAGCAAACGGTGTTGGCCTTTCTTTAACGCGGATGGTGATTAGCCCCATCTCTCAGCTGGGCCTCGGCGGTGAGGAAAGGCTGCCAAAACACGCTGTAAATACGTCCCGTACGCTCCACGGCGGCAACCGCAAAACCAGCGGTCGCCTACGCTTGATTACGACCCTCGGGGTGGAAAAAAGAAAAGCGTCTCGTTGATATCGTATCGGTATGAATGGATCCTGATCTCAGTTGCCATCGCCCTGCCTGGCGTCCCATGGGGAGTTGACATACCCAATAGCTAATCCTCGCCCCTTGAAGGGTGTCGCAAGGCGACCTTATCCAAATGGGGATTTTTTGCACGGTAACTATTTGAGTACGGTACGTGCGTTGAGGGGTTGTACCGGCCGATTGTTTGGATGGTGCATCACCTCCGTAAAGGCCTCAATCTGTGCGGAGGAGACTGTCACCGGCTCCTTCATGACCACCCATGTCACCCCCTCGGTGCAGGGTGGCGTGGTCAGGGAACCATTGAAGCGATAGTAATCGTGACGCTTCGGCAATAATGCATTCGCATCGATAGTGCTGGCCGTGGCGGCTGTTTTATCATGATCTTTCGGCATTACTGACCAAGCCTTGGCCAGTTCATTGTTCATCTCACCTTCGGAAAACATAACGCCGATGACCGCGATATTGCCCTCCCTGTCGACATGCACCAGGTGCATCTCCAGCGGGTAAAACTGACCTTCGATCGTGTTCTCGCTCGGGTTATGAAAATGGAACTGTTTCAGTTCATAGACATGACCATCCACATTCAGGGTACTGCCAGATGCGTAATTGACCTGGATGGTATGACCGTTATTGAGCACCTCCTGCCCCCCTGCCTTATATTGAATGCTCAATGGCTTGAGCTCGGCCTGGGTAAATCCATTCAGGTCGACCGGTGATTGATTGACCCCAGTTGCACAGAGGCTGTACTCAGCACTCAACTCGCCCCAGTGTTCGGGTGCCTCATGGCCGGTATATCCCCAGTGGGTTCCACCAGCGGCGGCTAGATTCATCATGGACAACAGTAGGGGTGTCAATAAGGCTCTTATCATCAATATTCTCCGTTATGCTGGGTTTCCACACCTCGGCGGAATTTACGCCTTCCAGCGCGATTGCAGCTATTGATACTGCGAGATTCAATGGGATTTTTATTCTTGTAGAACATTTTCTCCAGGAATACAACCAACTCAGGCATTTTTTACTCCAAATTATTACCGGCCAGCAGCAACTACCTCGCACCTTGTCGGTATATGGTTTCACTACTATCTATTGAACCTAGATTCCTCAGTTGACCGCTCCATTCTACTGTTAACGAGTTGAAATTATGTTTGTTTTGTTCGGTGGACACCATCATCCACTGAGTGAATCACGCTATGGGGTAGATTGCACGCTTGCGGCGGCGCATGTCTGCGTTACAACTCCTTGGAATAGAATAACTATTCCGCGTCATTGTGCGCCGTGCAGCGAGGCACAAGTGTCGCAAGCACATGGAGTGCAGGAGCGGCCCTTGACCTGCACCACCACAAACGCACACTCTACCCCATCCAACTGAGGATTCTAGGGTTAAGAGTTACTATGGAATGGCTTCCAATCACCCTGCTCTGCGCCTTCAGTCTGGCCTCCGCGGATGCGCTGATCAAGGCCAGGCTCGCGGACTATTCGGCCCGGGAGCTGGCCTTTGTGCGGCTGACCCTCACCGGTCTGCTGGTATCGCCGCTGCTGTTCACCCAGTCTTTCCCTGAGCTGCCCCTCTATTTCTGGCTCTGGGTGGCCGGTATCGTACCCTTGGAGATCCTTGCGATGCTGCTCTACAGCCGGGCGATTCGTGACTATCCCCTCTCCCAGACCCTGCCCTATCTGGCCTTTACCCCGGTCTTCGTCACGGTAACCGGGTTTCTGCTGCTGGGAGAATCCCTCTCCTCTCAGGGACTGGCCGGTATACTGCTGGTGGTCGCGGGGGCCTGGCTGCTGAATTTCAAACAGGCCTCCTGGCGGGCCTGGCGCAGCTGGCTGCGGCCGCTGCTGCATATCCTGCAACATCCAGGCTCGCTGATGATGCTCGGCGTTGCCCTGCTCTACAGCATCACCGCGGTGGGGGGTAAAGGGGCGATGCAGTATATGGCACCGGAGCTCTTCGGGCCGTTCTATTTTCTGCTGGTCGGGCTGGCCCTGGTTCCCCTGTTGGGGCTGGGAAGGCCGAAGAGACTCAAGCGTATCTGGCGTAAACCGCTGCCGGTGCTTGCAACGGCATTTTTAATGGGGTTGATGCTGATCACCCACTTCATCGCCCTGCAGCAGGTCGAAGTGGCCTATATGATCGCGGTGAAGCGCACCAGCCTGCTGTTCGGCATGCTGTATGGGGCCTGGCTGTTCAGGGAACCCGGACTGGGCGGACATCTGCTTGCCGGTTCGGTGATGCTGGGCGGCGTGGCCTTAATTGCCATCGAAGGGTAGCTCATGAGCATCGATCAGCTCGAGCAGATCTTCCCATGGCAGGCTGGCCTGATCTTCCGCCCGGGCAAGCACCGCATGGCGCAGCTCCGCGCGGTATTGCAGGAACAGCTCTGTCACCTCTGCTCGACTGAACTGCTCCCGCTTATCGGACACCGGCTGCCCGCTCAGCTCCAATGGGGTCACCTCGGCGGATTTCACGATCAGCCGGCTCCTGCCGCTCTCCTCCTCACTGGCGGTGAGGGGTCCGGTCTTGGTGTAGGTCCTGCCCTTGAAGCTGAATCGCTGTCCGATGGGGAGATGGGGGAATCGCATGGTGATGACCTTCAATGAGGTTGCAACAGCTGTTCCAGCACGCCCCGGGGCGGAAAGTCCCGGGTGTCCAACACCACTCGATGGGGCAGCTCCAGATCATCCAGAGGCTCCCGGCTCTCCATCTGCATCTCCAGCACCCGCAGATCCGCTTCCGACGGATCTCCCCCCTGTTGCTGACGCGCCTGCACCCGTTCACGCAGCAGTTCGTCTGGCGCTTCACAAGCCAGAATCCGATAGCTCAGGCCCAGCTCGACCGCCAGTTGCTGAAAGGGCCGGCGCTGTTCGAGCTTGAGGAAGGTCGCATCGACAACCACCGAATGCCCCGCCTGTAAGATGGTCGAGGCCAGTTCCCGCAGATGGGCATAGGTCCTCCGGGTCGCTTCGGCGCTGTAGATGCCCTGAGCCAACCCTTTGGGCTGTTGGGTTTGCGGAAACAGGCGTTTGCGCTCCACATCGGAGCGCAGACGGACGGCCGGTAGCCGTTCCGCCAGCCAGCCGCCGAACAGGCTCTTGCCTGACCCGGAGAGCCCATGGGTGATCAACAGGGTGGGGTTCTCGCTAAGGGTATAGCCCTCGGCCAGCGCGATGTAGCCGGCATACTCCTCACTGATCGCCTGTCGTTCACTGTCGCTCAAACCGGCCTGCGCCAGCCGGATCGCCGCCACCTTGGCCCGCACCATGGCCCGGTAGAGCTGATAAAACCGCAACAGCGGCAGCGCCGGGTAGTCCCCGGTCCGCTCCAGGTAGTCGTTGAGCAATCCGGCCGCCTCCCTCTCCAGCCCCCGGTGCTGCAGATCCATCAACAGGAAGGCGATATCGTTCAGGGTATCGATCCAGCTCAGGTTGGGATTGAACTCGATGCCGTCGAAGATCTGCAGCCTGCCCGCATAGCGGGTGATGTTCCCTAGGTGCATATCCCCATGGCACTCGCGGATGTGCCCTGCCCGTTTGCGCTGCTCCATCAGCGGCCTGAGTTGCTCCCTCTGGGTAAGGGTCCAGGCCTCCAGGGGATCCAGCCGCGGCAGATCCAAGGAGGTCAGGCCGATCTCCCGAATCTGGGCAAAATTTTCCAGCATGGGATAGAGCACCCGTTCCGCTCTGCCATAGGGCGTGGCGTCATCCGCCGGGGGAATCGTTTGGTGGAATTCAGCCACCATCTGGGCAATCTGTTTTATCGTCTCGCTGTCCGGCAGGCGCTCATTCAGCAGATCGGACTGGGCGAAGCGGCGCATCCTGACCGCATACTCCAGCACCTCGCCGACACCGCCAAAGCGGGGTTCAGCCAGACTGCCGGTTACCGGAACCAGGTCCAGATAGAGTTCCGGCGCCAGACGGCGATTGAGTCGCAACTCCTCCTCGCAGCAGAAGCGGCGGCGCTCCAGGGTGGAGAAGTCGAGAAAACCCAGATCCAGTGGCTTCTTGATCTTGTAGGCATAATCTCCCGCCAGGATCACATGGGAGATATGGGTCTGCAGATGCACGACATCCTCGACTTGCTCACTGAAGGCTGCCGGTCTCTGTAGCGCTGCAATAAGCCCGTTCTGTTGTTCCAGAGTGATTTCTTTACCCGAACTCATAACGATTACTTGCCCTTGACTATATATTAGATGATGCTAATATGTTGCTTTTATTAACGGTCGCTGGCAGTTGATAGCGACTTAAAAACTCAATATCACCGTTAGAGGCAACCTCATGAATATTGATCGCATCGTTCTCGCCTTCGCCGGCTTTGCCATCCTGTTGAGCCTGGCACTGGGCACCGCTGGCAGCCCCATCTTTCATCACGGCTACTGGCTCTATTTCACCGCCTTCGTCGGCCTGAATCTGCTGCAGTCCGCCTTCACCGGTTTCTGTCCCCTGGCGTCGATCCTGAAGAAGATCGGCAAGTCCAGTGGGGCCGCATTCTAACACTAAGAAATATCACTCTGCTGGTTGGCCAGCATGCGCAGGGAAGCGCACACACCACAGGGTTATTCCTCCTCCACCGCCACTGGATCGGCCTTCAGATCATGCGCGGTCGCGGCGGTTATCCTCACCTGGATAAAGTCCCCCGCCTGTAGATCCCAGGCCCCGGGGATAAAAACACGCCCATCAATCTCCGGGGCGTCGGCTGAGCTGCGGGCGATCACCTGCTTCTCATTCACTTCATCCACCAGCACGATGGTCTCCGAACCCACCCGCGCCTGCAGGCGCGCCCGACTGATCTCGGCCTGTACCTCCATGAAACGGGCCCGGCGTTCTTCTCTGATCTCGGCTGGAACCGGATCCGGCAGCGAATTGGCCTGTGCCCCCTCCACCGGTGAATAGGCGAAACAACCCACCCGGTCGAGTTGCGCCTCGCGCAGGAAGTCCAGCAACTCTTCGAATTCTGCCTCGGTTTCACCGGGGAACCCGACAATGAAGGTGCTGCGCAGGGTGAGTTCGGGACACTCCCGACGCCAGCGGGCGATACGCTCGAGCACCCTTTCCGCCGCGGCCGGCCGCTTCATCGCCCTCAGTACCCGCTCATTGGCATGCTGCAGCGGCATGTCGAGATAGGGCAGGATATGCCCCTCCGCCATCAGGGGGATGAGATCGTCCACATGGGGATAGGGATAGACATAGTGCAGCCGCACCCAGGCCGGCAGTTCCCCCAGCGCCGCCGCCAGTTCACGGATACGGGTCTGCAGCGGACGCCCTCGCCAGAAATCGGGGCGGTATTTGAGGTCGACCCCATAGGCGCTGGTATCCTGGGAGACCACCAGCAACTCCCGCACCCCGGACTCCACCAGCCGCTCCGCTTCCCGCATCACTTCGCCGATGGGCCGGCTCACCAGGGGGCCGCGCAGATCGGGGATGATGCAGAAGGTGCAGCTGTGGTTGCAGCCCTCGGAGATCTTCAGGTAGGCGTAGTGGCGGGGCGTCAGCTTGACACCCGTGGGCGGCAACAGACTGGTGAAGGGCTCATGCGGCGCGGGAATCTGCTGGTGTACCGCCTCCATCACCGCTTCGTAGGCCTGGGGCCCGGTCACCGCCAGCACCTGGGGGTGGGCCACACGGATGCGCTGTTCGTCCTTACCCAGGCAGCCGGTGACGATGACCCGGCCGTTCTCCCGCAACGCCTCGCCGATGGCGTCCAGGGACTCCTCCACCGCCGCATCGATGAAGCCACAGGTATTCACCACCACCAGATCCGCCCCCGCGTAACTGGCGGAGAGTCGGTAGCCCTCGGCCCGCAAGCGGCTGAGGATGCGTTCGGAGTCGACCAGATTCTTGGGACAACCCAGGCTGACGAAGCCGATGTTGGGGGAGACTGGGTCCATGCTCTGATCAGTAGTTGAGGCGGAACAGCTCCCGCCGGTAACGGGCCACTTTTTCGTTATCGGGATCGAGCCGATTAAGCACCGCCTTCATGCCTTTGCGGGCGATGCCATTACGAAAGCTGGCATGCTTGTGGGAGAGGTAGAGCAGCTGCTCCAGGGCGGGTTCCAGCTCGTCCTCCATCAATAGGCTGGCCGCCAATCGATAGCGCGCCTCGGCATCATGCGGATCGTTTTCGATGCGTTGCATGAGACTGTCACGGTTTTCAACTTTGCGTGCGGTCAAAATAAAATCGAGATGGGTGAGCAGGCCACTCACCTCCGAACTGTCCTGAGCCGCTTCCGGCAAGGCGCTGAGCAGTGCATGAGCGTCCTCCTCGCGTCCTTCGCGCAATAAGATCTTGGCCATCAACGCCGGGTAGGCCAGGTTTTCCGGTGCCTCCACCGCGGCTTCCGCGAGGATCTGCAGGGCCCGCTCCGCCTCACCCGATTGCCAGGCTGACACGGCCTGCTCACTGGCCCTATCGAGTTTTTTCGCCACATACGCTTCAATGATACGCGGATAGTCGGCCTCCGGCTGAACACCGTGATATTCAGCCACCAGGTCGCCATGGCGGAAGAGCTTGAAGCTTGGCAGGCTGCGCACGCCAAAACGCTCGGCGAGCGGCTTCTGCTCATCGGTATTTACCGAGACCAGCAGGAAACGGCCTGCATAGGCCCGGGCCAGCTCACCCAGGATCTCCCGCTGCCTCATCGAGGGCCCTACCCAGGGGGCCCAGAAGTCGACCAGTACCAAACCTTTACGGGAGTTTTCCGTGACCAGCCGATCGAAGTTTTCCGCGGTACCTTCCAGGATGTAGGTGGCTGCACTCATGCGTTCAGCAGGTTCATCAGGGAGTCGCTGGAGTAATCCCTGCCTATTTCGACGATGATGGTTTCAGCCAGCTCCAGGTCCCCACTGTCGATATGCGGTGGGAGTTGCTCGGCAATCTGCTGTACGATCAACATGCCCGCACGGTTTGGATCATCCGCGGGGAGAGAGGAGATACCCTGTTGCAGTTCCTCCAGATAGCCGCGAAATGCCCGCAGCTGGTCTTTGGATTCGAGCGCCTGAAATTCACTCGTAAAATCAATATGTAGTTCACGACCGGGCTGGTCGGGCTGATCCAGCACAGCGATTTTCAGGGGGCCTTCTATTAACATCTCCTAAGCTCCATTCTGTTTACAGATGGCCATGTTAATACGTTACCAGGACAGGTAATAGACTTTCCAATCATAGCCTTAGAAAATCTCCGGGATTTCAGAAAAAACGCTTTTTCCCATGATACAATTGTGCGACCATCACGCCCCGGCTCAACCGACAAGGCCCGCGGGATTACCGCCTTAA
>JBDLIF010000052.1:0-11013 GCA_039714955.1 Pseudomonadota bacterium
GCTGAATGTGGTTTCATGTCCATGATGCTGAAGTATTTTATGTATAATTTTGTAAAAATCGAACACATTGGTGGGCGGCGCCCACCTTACATATAGGTAAATGATCTCTTTATTCTTCTTCGTGTCTCCGTGCCTCCGTGTGAGGCAATTCTTTCGTGGATGATAGCGATTTATGACTCGACGGTCTGAGGCATAGCCTCGCTAGGGGTTATAGGGTTGATTGAGTCTCTGTTCCACCCATTTTTTCAGTTTGAGCAGTTCCACCGTGCTGGGCGTCTCCATCAGCTGCAGTCCGGAAAAACGCAGCGAGGTGAGATAGATGGGGTAGCTCTGGTTGCCCTGCCGGAGGGATTGCAGATAGCTGGCGGTGGCCTGACAGATCTTGTCGCCATATTCGAACCGGCTGAACTCCCGTTCACCACAGATCAGCGCCAGGGGGTGGGCGCTTGCATCCAGTCGATCGGTCACCAGGGTTAATTCCATATAGTCATCAGGCCTTGTCAAGGGTAGACGGCGGTGCTCCACGGCCCAGGCGCCTCTATGCTTGCGGCGAAGTTCGAAGAATTGAGGTTCGCTCAGCAGGTTGCCCTCCTCACCGGCAAGCAGATTGCGCAACTGTTGCAGACTGTTGAGGAAGCGTCGCTGATGCAGCATGAGAAAGCGTGGGCTGTCGGCCACCAGGGACTGTTGAAACAGAGCACCCTGCTCATCCAGCAGGAAGATCTCTATCCCTTGTGGCTGGGACAAATAGAAGATTTGGATGACATCAGCGGTATTCTGGCGGTAGAGGGTTGGATAGGGGGTATCGCCAAGGATCTCGGGATCGAATGCCAGACCCCTGAAGGTCTCCTGAGGTTGTTCCAGTTCCTCGAGCAGGCTTGCGAAGGATTCCAGGCTTCGCCACTCGAAGCCTTTTTCCCTCCATTGCACAAGAAAAAACTCCTGACCCAGGCGAAAGGTATAGCGTTCGCTGTTTCGCGGATGTTCGATGAAGTGGCGATATATATTGCTGAACAGTTCGAGCACGCGGCTGGCGATCTGGCTGCCACGGATGGATGAATAGCTGTAGGCATGGATGCTCGGTGGCTGTTGTCCGCCATCGTCTTGCAGATTGAGGAAATTGCACAGGGCATCGAGCAGACCAGCCGCCTCCGTGCGACGGGTAATCAACAGTTCGCCCCAACTGGTCTGGACCAGCTCTTCCAGATTGATGACCAGATTGCTGCGGGTCGAGGCAAAGCTGAGGGGATCATGGCGGTCACTGACCAACTGCATGCCGGTTTTCGAAAGGTGCTCCAGTGGGTCGGTGCCGATATTGATGTACAGCACGATCCGCAGTGCGCTAGCGGGTTTGGATAGCGCCTGCATGGAGGGTGTGGTTATCTGCTGCTCAGGGAAGAGACGCGTGAGGCTTCTATGCAGGGTCAGCAGTTCGCTGCGTGAAACGGAGCAATCTTCAGGATAGAGCGAGTGCCGGGTATGCCTGCCCCAGACCTGATTGATGTGACTCCAGAGCAGGATTTCGATCAGGTTGGAGGTGATCTTGATAGGGTGGTGATTTGGGGATTCCACCTCCACCTGGCCCCGGTAGAGCACCCAGGTGAGGCTGCCATCGCGTGCTGGACGTTGATGCAGGGAGAGATGGGGTTCCGCCAGATTGCGAGAAATGCCGGGGTTGATGTGGTCGATCTTGCCTGGCCGATGGTCAAGGGCGGTATAGAGCCTGCGTCCCAGCAGGTTCAACTCCATCGGGTCTATCCGGCTGCGTTTGGCATACTTGCGGGCAAATTCCGTGAGTAAGCGATAGCTGCGGGAGAGCACGCCCACCTGGACGTTACGTTCCTTGATGACCCGATCGATCTTCCAGTCAGAGCGGGTGTCAAGCATCTGCAGGTCGGCCTGACTCCAGCCCCACTGTCGGGTCAGTTCAAAAAGTGTTTGACTGCGCCAGTGCCCCAGATCGGAGTCACGACTCAAGCGTTCGCCGACCTTGAAATAGAAGCAGCGCCGGGCGAGCTCCAGACGCTCCTGATCATTCAATGCCTGCAGATACTCCTCGACCCGGCGATAGAGCATGATATAGGCATCCAGCTGGTTCAGTTTGGTCTCGTTGGCATAGATGGCCTCTTTTGCCTGCAGGGCAAGCCAGTGGGGGTGTGGGTAGTCGCGGCTGTAGGCCTCCATCAGAAAGATTTTCAGGATCGATTTGTAGGGGGAGTCGATCCCCTTATAGAGCTGCCAGAGCGCGGCCCCAAAGAATTCATCGGCGGGGATCTGATCGAGACCGCCCAGGTCCAGGACCTCACCGCTGTTGATAAAGCGCTGCCGCAGCAGATTGTCGGCATATTGCCGGTAGTTCCGTTCCTGGTCCGGCGGCACCAGCCACCAGAGCGGATAGCGCCCAGCCAACAGCAGCGCGCTGCGGTAGAACTCCTCCAACAGCAGATTGTGTTGGGTGCTGCCGCTGCTCTCACCGGAGAGCTTGGCCTTCTGACCCTGGCGGAACGCCTCTGGGTCGATGAGAAAAATGTGCAGCTCCAGGCCGCGCTCGGCGGCGGCCTGTTCGATCATACTGGCCTTCTGCTGCAGCAGTTGCCGTTTACTGGCCGTGAGGCTGGGGGAGTGGCAGAGCCAGAGGTCGAAGTCACTGCTGGACGATTGACCGATGGTGCCGGTGCTCCCCATCAGGTAGAGTCCTTCCAGCTGGAAGCTGCGTTGGGCCCGGCGCTTGTAGTGGAAACTGCGGCTGAGCCTGCGCGCGGCATCCAGCGCCCGCTTGCTCGGACTGTAGTCCGGCAGACCCTGGGGTGCCTCGTTATTGACATACCCTGGCAGCATCGGGTGGTTGATGTGGAACAGCAGGGGCAAGACTACAATCAATTCCTGCTTGCTGCTGTTCAGCTCAACGAGAATACGCTGCAGTCGCTCCTGGTGCAGTCTGAGAAACCGCTGGCGAATGGTTTTCAGATCCTTGCGGCTGATGCCCTCTGCGAAAGTGATGTGCTGAGCTGGTAACGGCATTACCTCGGGTTACTCACAGGGCCCCTACCCAGAGTGGTTCTCTCACTTGAAGGAGTGTTAGGTTCGCAGAGACTGCAAGGTTCGCCGAATCAGTTTCTGTGGATCATCTCCCTTCTCCCACGCCGCCGCGGCAATATCTATTTCAGGTATAAAAGTCTTGCCCAGCTCCTCCAAGGCCCCGTTCAGACACTCCTGGTGTATCTGTCTGAGCAGGTTGATGGCATCATCCTGACTGGTTTCAGGCATCACCAGCAGAAACAGCCCCTCTTCATAACGGCCGATGCTATCGGCCCAGCGCAGACGCTCGCGCAGGTAATGGGAGAAGGTCAGAATGGTGCTGTCCGGCAGGGGATGATCTTGGTCGTTCGGGTCGCTGATCCGGACAGCGCCAAGGGTGAGCGGATTGCCGTAACGGCGGCTGCGGGTTACCTGGATACTCAGGTATTGGAGGGTGGCCCGGTGGTTGGCAAGGCCGGTGAGTTCATCGGTGATGGTCAGCTCCTCCACCCGCTGGCGTAGCTGATCATTCTCCTGCATGGAGAGAACCTGACTGCTGATGTCCTGATAGAAGTGCACGCTTAGCGGTTTGTTCTCCCCATCCTCCGTGGCACTGACATGGCGTTGCAGCCAACGCTCGCCAGATCCGTTGAGGGATAGATGCAACACGTCGGTTTCGTCGAACAGGGCATGCAGCTCTACCGGAAGGGTATTTTTATCCTTGCCGATCAGCTCATTACCAGATAGATCGAGCATCCTTTCCAGGGCCGGATTAAGCCAGAGGATAGAGGTATCCTGATCCAGCGCCAGCATGCCGGTGGGGCAGATGTCGAAAAGAGACTGGTCAAAACTGATTTGAGCCGTCATGGTGCAATCCTCATTCACAAAGCGGATCATTGCGCAGCGGTTTGAAAATAGTTCGGCTGGGCGCTGACCCTTTGTGTTCTCAATTTAGATGTAGTCTTCAGCTGCCTGAAAACACGCCTACACTTCAACGGCAGATGAATAAAAATCTTTAGGGTGATTATAGGGGCGGAAAAGTCAATGGCCCGAAGATTGTCTGAAGAGGGACGAATCGAAAGATCGCCGGACAGCTGAGCAGCCAGGGTAGTTCAGTTGTAGATGGCTGTGATACGCCACTCCATCTCCTGAAGCGTCAGGCGGGCATGCACAGGATTGTCGCCTAGCTCGCCGATGCGCAGCAGCAGGCTGTCAGGTCCATCGAAGAAGGCATAGCTGAGTTGGCCCTTGAAGCCACCAAAGCGACTGTCCGGGTTATGGGAGCGTAATTGGGCGATGGCCCAATCGAGATTGACCATCTGCTCGATGGCGCCGTTGCCGAGCCGTTGGATACCGGTTTGCAGCCAATCGACAAAGCTGTTGGAGACATCGCCAATACTGCTCTCCACCTCTTTGTTCATCTTTTGTTTGATCTGCTGTTGGATTGATCCGATATCCACCATTTGATCTATGGCCTGATGATCATTCTCCTCCAGCGCCTGATCGAGCCGGTAGATCGTGGCAAAGGGCCAGGCAAGAAAGACCAATAATAGAATGACGAAGGCATACAGCAGTATCTTCATGTTCTAGCGAATGGAATGGGTTTGATGGGATATAACTCCCGGCATATCGGTCTGCGATAATATGCCGGGAGTGATAACTCACTGCTCAGCGATCAATATTTTGGGCGGCGCGGGCGATCCTCGCGTGGTTTGGCCTGATTGACCCTCAGATTACGGCCGTCAACCTCTTTTTCATTCAGGGACTCAATGGCGGATTCCGCATCACCGTCATTGGGCATCTCGACAAAACCGAAACCTTTTGAGCGACCGGAGAATTTATCCATTATGACGTTGGCGCTCGAAACATCGCCAAATTCTGTAAAGAGGTCCCGCAGCTCGTCATCACTAATGCTCCAGGGAAGGTTTCCAACGTAAATATTCATGTGTAGCTCTCTGAAATGTGCACTGTTCGTAATTAACGCTAACAAATAACCAGGCACGCATCATATGTAAGCGAATGGCCATGCTCGGCCGCCGGTAAAAAGCGTTTCATTGTAACGCTGATTCCCGTGTACTTTAATATGTTTCCGCAATCAGTGCAGCCTCCAATTTCTCACTGATCTCCAGCCAGTTTTCCTCGATCTGTTCGATCAAACGGTCAACCTCGGCCTTTTCCGCCAACCGCTGTTTCAGTTCCTCCTTACGATCGTCCTGATAGAGCCCGTTATCCGCCAGCCGTACCTCCAGCTTTTTCTGTTGATCCTGATGTTGCTCCAGCGCCTGTTCGAGCTTCCGCAACCTGTTCTTCAAGGGTTGCAGCTGGCGCCGCCGCTGCGCATCCAGACGTTTGCGCTCCTTGCGGGCAGTGGCGGTATGATCACCCTCCGAGGTCTGCTTGGTGGCGCCGTCGCGCTGCCGGCGCTGCTCCATCAGCCAGGCAGGATATTCATCCAGGTCACCGGGAAAATCATCCACCCTGCCTGCATGCACCAGCCATAACCGGTCAGTCGTGATACGCAGCAGGTGGCGGTCGTGCGAGACGATCACCATTGCGCCGGAAAAATCCTGCAACGCCTGGCCCAGGGCATGGCGCATCTCCAGGTCCAGATGGTTGGTGGGTTCGTCGAGCAATAGCAGGTTGGGTCGCTGATAGACCAGCAGGGCCAGTACCAGACGCGCCTTCTCCCCGCCGGAGAAGGGCGCGACCGGCTCCACTGCCCGGTCACCGATAAAGCCGAACCCGCCCAGGAAGTTGCGCAGGGACTGTTCGCTGGCCTTTGGGTCCAGCCGTTCCAGATGCAGCAGCGGGCTCGCCTGCGGATCGAGCTGTTCCAGTTGATGCTGGGCGAAGTAACCGATCCTCAGTTCCAGGGCGGGCTGACGCATTCCCGCGATGGGCGCAAGAGAGCCGGCCAACAGCTTGATCAGGGTCGATTTTCCGGCTCCGTTGGGACCCAGTAGTCCGATGCGGTCACCTGGCTCGATGGAGCAGCTGGCATGCTGGAAAATGGCCAGACCGCCATAGCCACAGCCGGCCTGGTCCAGCTGCAGCAGTGGGTGAGGGTTCTTCTCCGCCTCGAGAAAGCGAAAATGGAAAGGTGAATCCACGTGTGCCGGGCCGATCAGCTCCATCCGTTCCAGGGCCTTGAGGCGGCTCTGGGCCTGACGCGCCTTGGTGGCCTTGGCGCGAAAGCGGTCCACATAGTGGCGAATATGGGTGATCTCACGTTGCTGTTTTTCGTACTCCACCTGTTGGTTGGCCAGGCGGGCGGCACGGGTCTGCTCAAAGGTCGAATAGTTGCCGGCATAGAGTTGCGCCTGCTGTTGCTCGATATGCACGATCTGATTCACCACCCGGTCGAGAAATTCCCGGTCATGGGAGATCAACAGCAGGGTCCCGGCATAGTTGCGCAGCCACTCTTCGAGCCAGATAACCGCATCCAGGTCCAAGTGGTTGGTGGGTTCGTCCAACAGCAGGAGGTCGGAGCGACACATCAGGGCCTGGGCCAGATTGAGGCGCATGCGCCACCCCCCCGAGAAGCGGCTGACCGGCTGTTGCTCATCCTGGCTGGTGAAACCGAGCCCATGCATCAGCTGGCCAGCGCGGGCCTGGGCGCTGTAACCCGCCATGCTCTGCAGCTGTTCGTGCAGGCGGGCCTGGGCGGTGCCGTCATTGGCTGCTTCTGCTTCCGCCAATGTGCCTTCGGTCCGCCGCAGCTCCCGATCCCCATCGATCACATAGTCGATGGCGGCACGCTCGAGGGCCGGGGTCTCCTGGGCGACGTGGGAGATCTCCAGTTTTGGCGGCAGGCACAGCGCTCCCTCATCCGCCTGGAGCTCCCCGCGGATCAGGCTGAAGAGGCTCGACTTGCCGCTGCCGTTGCCGCCGGTAATGCCCACCTTCCATCCCCCATGCAAGGTAAAGCTGGCGTCCTTGAAGAGCAGCTTGACGCCGCGGCGCAGGGTGAGTTGTTCGAATCGCAACATGGCGGAGAGTTTAACCTAATGACGAGGTACACTAGAAATCCTTGAGCCATCAACGTCTTTACAAATGAGTCAAATTATTTCTTTGTGCGTATAAATACCTCTCCCTCTGTTTGGAAGGATTCGTAAGAAGAAAAAATGTTCTCACACGGAGGCGCGGAGAAAAGAGATGAATGAGCCGGAAACTGCTCTTGATAGCAGCTCCTCGCGAACTGCTCGGACAACTGCGCCGACAACTGTTCCTGCGTTGTTCTCGGCTGTCTGCTCCAGGCGCAGCTCTACCACCTACGTCCATGTAGGCGTACCTTCCCACATCTGCCGTGCAGGGATGCACAAATGCAGTGATTGCATGAAGCAATAGAGCTGCCCTGTGGGGCGCCTACGTTATTCTACTTACGAGCTTCCTGCCCTAATACGTTGCTACTTGTAGCATTATTCATCTAGGAAAATGATCTTTTTTATTCTTCTCCGTGTCTCCGTGTGAGGCAATTCTTTCGTATCAAGGTATGAATTGACTCGACGGTCTGAGGCGAAGACTCGCTAGAAATGATTCAGTGAGCGCTGTGTCTCTGGGCAATCTTAATTTCCAGCCAGTCTGCGGTCGAGTCGCCGCAGGCTGACCGCTTCACTGATGTGATGAGACTGGACAGGCTCGACCCCCTCCAGGTCGGCGATCGTACGAGCCACCTTGAGGATGCGGTGGTAGGCGCGCATGGAGAGTCCGAGCCGCTCCATTGCCTGCCGCAGGAGTTTCAGTCCGGTCTCGTCCGCTGAGGCGTATTGCTCCACCTCCCGCCCGGCGAGGGCCTGATTGGGCTTCCGCTGGCGCCGCAGCTGACTCTCCCGTGCGCTTTCGACCCGTAGGCGAACCACGCTGCTGTGCTCTGCGCTGGCCTCGGCTCTCTGCCGCGGCAGTGGAGCGGCCTGCCGGGGCACCTCCACATGCATATCGATGCGGTCCAGCAGGGGACCGGAGATACGCCCCCGGTAACGGGCAATCTGTTCACTGCTGCAGTGGCAGCGACTGGTGCCGTCTCCCAGATGACCACAGGGACAGGGATTCATCGCCGTAATCAGTTGGAAGCGGGCCGGGTACTCTGCCTGCTGACTGGCCCGGGAGATGGTGATCTGGCCGGTCTCCATCGGCTCCCGCAGCACCTCCAACACCCGGCGTTCGAACTCAGGCAGCTCGTCCAGGAACAGCACGCCATTGTGCGCCAGGGAGATCTCACCGGGTTTGGGCGTGCTGCCACCACCCACCAGGGCGACCGCCGAGGCCGTGTGGTGGGGGGCCCGAAAGGAGCGCCGCAGCCAGGTCTTGGGTGAGAAGGGCTTATCCGCCACCGAGCGGATAGCCGCGCTCTCCAGGGCTTCCTGCTCGGTCATGGCGGGAAGTATGCCTGGCAGGCGGGCGGCCAGCATCGATTTGCCGGTCCCGGGAGGGCCTATGTAGAGCAGTGAATGGGCCCCTGCCGCCGCGATCTCCAGCGCCCGCTTGGCCTGCTGCTGACCGTGCACATCGGCCAGGTCGGGTTGTGGATCTTTATCCGTCTGGGTGAGTTCCTGCCGCCAAACGGCTAGGGGTGTCATGCCAGTGAGATGGGCGCAGACCTCCAGCAGATGCCTGGCGGGAAAACATTCAAGTTCATTTACCAGGGCTGCTTCAGCGGCATTGTCCGCGGGCAGGATCAGACTGCGCCGGGCATCCCGGCTGGCCAATGCGGCCGGAAGCATACCCTTCACCGGGCGCAGCTCACCTGAAAGCGCCAGTTCGCCGGCAAACTCATAGTGCTGGAGGGCCTCATTCGGCAATTGGCCCGATGCGGCGAGGATGCCCAGGGCGATGGGCAGATCGAAACGTCCCCCCTCTTTGGGCAGATCGGCGGGGGCCAGATTGACGGTGATGCGCCGGGCGGGGAATTCAAAATGGCTGTTGAGCAGGGCGCCACGCACCCGGTCCTTGCTCTCCCTGACGGCCATCTCCGGGAGCCCGACGATGGAGAGGCTTGGCAGCCCGTTGGTCAGGTGGACCTCAACCGTCACCAGTGGCGCCTTGACCCCGGTCTGGGCGCGGCAATGGAGGGTTGCCAGAGACATACTAGCTTGCCTTGGACCCTACCGAAGTGGATGAGTGGGATAGCGCAATATCACCTTGAAGGAATACTGGATTTTTCCAGCTCACGCAGTTGCTGTTCCAGCACTGCCAGTTTCTCCCGTGTGCGCGCCAGCACGGCTGTCTGGACGTCAAACTCTTCCCGGGTAACCAGGTCAAGTCTGGCCAGACTCGCCTCCAGGTTGGCGCGCAGATTCTTCTTCAGATCGTCCTGCAGGATCTGCAGGCCACCGGGGAGATTGCCGGCAAGTCGTCCGGCCAGGTCATCAAGCAATTTTGGGTCAATCATGCCTATGACATTAGCGGCGATGTCGGGTGATGTCCAGTGCAACCGGCGAGCTCAGAAATGCACGCACCAAGATAGCGCGTCAAGTTGGTGCGTCATCGTCTTGGGGTTGCTGTTCTGGTGCGTGAATTGCTGACGAGAGTGATAATTAGATCGC
This sequence comes from Pseudomonadota bacterium, assembly GCA_039714955.1. GTDB lineage: Bacteria > Pseudomonadota > Gammaproteobacteria > Chromatiales > Chromatiaceae > JASJBU01. The sequence goes on from JBDLIF010000052.1 coordinate 9,561, forward strand.
TGTTAATGGTTAACTAATTGTTATTAATGAATAATATTTAGTTGGTACGATATCTGCTAAAAAGCACGTGAATCTGTAGCGTGCTCAATGACCTGCACATGGAAATGAATTCAATCAAACCTTTTACTTAGCGAATTTTGAGGAATCGAAGATGAAGATGAAAAAAATTGCCCTGGCCTGTGGTGTCGTGATGCTGGGGGCGTCGGCCCAGTCATTTGCCGAGGTCAGCATGAACATCGGGGCAACCAGTAACTACATCTGGCGTGGTGTGACTCAGACCGGCGATGACGCAGCCATTTCCGGTGGTCTCGATTGGGAAAGTGCGATGGGCCTCTATGCGGGCACCTGGGTGTCCAATGTCTCGGGCGGCTACGAGCTCGATCTCTATGGTGGCTATGCGGGTGAAGTAGGTGAGTTCGGTTATAACGCCGGCTTGATCTACTACGCCTACGACGAAGACGCGGATGCAGATTTTGCTGAACTGCTGTTTGACGCCAGTTGGAATGTGTTGAGTGGTGGTATCTATTATACGGTTTCAGCGGATAACAACGACGCTGAAGGTGATCTTTACTACTACTTTGGCTTGGATTTCGATCTGCCTCAGGACTTCGCCATTGGCGGCGTCATCGGTAGGTACGATTTTGATGCGGGTGGTGACTACACCCACTACCAGGTTGACCTGTCAAAGAGCGCGGGAGATTTTGGCGACGTTACCCTAAGCCTCTCCGATACCGATATGGATGCTGGACTTGATGAAGATGTCAGGTTCTTCGTCTCCTGGAGCAAGGGCTTCTAATCCCTCCCGCCAACCTCAAGAAACTTCGGCCTGCCCGCGGGCAGGCTGATCGAACCTTAGGAGTAATACGCATGAAAATGGTTTCTGCAATCATCAAGCCTTTCAAGCTGGATGATGTCCGTGAAGCCCTCTCGGATATAGGAGTGGCTGGCATCACGGTGACCGAAGTCAAGGGTTTTGGCCGCCAGAAAGGGCATACCGAGCTCTACCGTGGCGCTGAATATGTGGTGGATTTTCTGCCCAAGATCAAGGTGGAGATCGCGGTTGATGACGACGTGGTCGAGCAAGTGGTGGAGGCAATTACCAGTGCCGCCAAGACCGGCAAAATCGGCGACGGCAAGATCTTCGTCACCCCACTGGAGCAGGTGGTGCGGGTAAGGACCGGTGAGACCGGTTCTGAAGCGCTTTAGGCCAATTAAGAGGTTAAGCAGATGGAAAATCAGATTTTTCACTTACAGTACGCCATCGACACCTTCTACTTTCTGGTAATGGGTGCGTTGGTGATGTGGATGGCGGCGGGTTTTGCCATGCTTGAAGCGGGCCTGGTAAGGGCCAAGAACACCACCGAAATTCTGACCAAAAACGTGGCGCTGTTCGCTATCGCATGTACCGCCTACCTGGTTGTTGGATACGACATCATGTATGACGGTGGTCTCT
>JBDLIF010000053.1:0-10891 GCA_039714955.1 Pseudomonadota bacterium
TTTCACTGTCTATGGACCCTGGAGCCGGCCCGATATGGCGATGCTCAAGTTCGCGCACAAGATCATGAAGGATGAGCCCATCGATGTTTTCAACTACGGCAAACACAAACGGGATTTCACCTACATCGACGACATCGTGGAAGGGGTCATCCGGGTACTGGATCGGATTCCGCTGCCCAACCCGGACTGGAGCAGTGACAAACCCGATTCCGCCACCAGCACCGCCCCCTACCGCCTCTACAACATCGGCAACAATGAACCGGTCGAGCTGATGCGCTATATCGAGGTGCTCGAGGAGAGCCTGGGCAAAAAGGCCAAACTGAACATGCTGCCGCTGCAGGATGGGGATGTGGTCGCCACCTATGCGGATGTGGCGGACCTGATCGCTGATACCGGCTACAAACCCGATACCAAGCTCGAAGTGGGTGTGGAGAACTTCGCTAACTGGTTTCGGGAGTATTACAAATATTGAGGTCTGTAAGACAGCTTGAACGCTGCTCAACCTCTCACGGAAAAGAAGAAGCGAGGAACAAACATCCCAGGAGGCAGTCGGGAGTTCATTCCTCGCTCTTGACCAGCGCAAAACACGGAAACGACCAACCGTGTGCGTTGAAGGATAGAGTATCGATAGTCGGCTAATCCTTCATTGACCCAGGTCAATCAACATGGAATTAACCCTGTTGAATGTTTGGGAATAGCAACCCATTGTTTCACAGAGTGTTTCTGATCCGCGTGAGATCACTTAACAGCCACCATGCCACCAAACAGCTGTAGAATACGCGGAATCAGGCGGCGGAACTCCAGACTCATCAGGCTGAACGCCACGTCGAAACGGGCGATCTCATCCTCGGTCTGCGCATCCGCCGCCTCTTCCTGAATGATATCGAGGAACTTGATCCGCTTGATGGACAGGTCCGCCTCGAGTGAACAGGAGATGCGCTCGTCCCACTCCACCGCCAGTTTGACTACCTGTTTGCCGGCGGAGAGATGGGCCTGGATCTCCCCAGCAGCCAGATCCTGGCCTTTGCAGCGTATGACTGCCCCTTCATCAACGCTGTCCCGCAACTCGCAACTGTCCAGCAGCACGAAGTCATTGAATTTGGCCGGTTGCCCCAGCCATTCGGTGAACACGGCGGCCGGTGCAGTCGTCACTTCGAACGGCCGCACCGGCAGACTGCCCAGGGTTTCACGCAACAGGCTAACCAGAGCCTCAGCCTTGCTGGCGCTCGAGGCATCCACCAGGATCCAGCCGCTCTGCCGGTCGACCATGGCAAAGGTCCTGGACGAACGGGCAAATGCCTTGGGCAGCAACTGGTGGATGATCTCCTCCCGCAACTCGGATCGCTCGCGCCGGGAGAGCTTTCTCGCCTCCTCTGTTTCCATGACCTCGACCTTCTCCTCCAGGGTCTCGTTGATCACCGCGGCCGGCAGCAACTTGTCTTCCTGGCGGACACAGATCATCACACAGCCGCCCACTTCATGGGCAAGACCTTCAGAACCCCTCCCCAGGGGGGAGGTCCAGCCCATTGAGGTGGGTTCGTGGCTGCCACAGTGACGAAATGCCCTCGCCCGCAAGCGTTCGGTCAGCTCATCCTCTGAGAGGTTAAAGGGTTTGAGCAGACGATAGAGGCGAAGATTTTTAAACCACATACATAATCCCTGGGGCTTGAAGTACTAATAGATGCATAAGTATTTGCATGGGGGAAGATCAAAAGGAGCCGGGATTATGGCGAATGCCTCACACCTTATCCAGCCGTATTTATTCAGCATAGGTAGTCAGTAGCATTAAATACTGATTTCAGGTCGTGCTGAAAGAAGTGTTTGCAGCATGGATGCTGAAATCAAGCCTACAAGGAGGTATTCACGGCGACTTCTTTAAGCACGACCTAAAAGCAGTAACACACTTGCGATGATGCTGAACAGCTACATCCAGCCTTGAATTTTTTTCTGTGAGGCTGCATGGTTATTGAGGGAACAGAGAGAACAGATTCCATGCAAACTGAATCTAACCGACTGACCGTAGAGGCGCAACGCACCCTGCTGCGAATCGCCAGGGAGTCCATCCTGCACGGGCTGGACAAAGCGCAAGCGCTCGAAGTGCATGCCATTGATTTCAGCTCGGAACTTCAGGTGGAAAGGGCCAGCTTCGTGACCCTCAACCGGTTTGGCCAACTGCGCGGTTGCATCGGCCATCTTGAGGCGTGCATGCCGCTGGTGGAGGATGTTGCGGAGAACGCCTATTCCGCCGCCTTTCGCGATCCCCGCTTCCCTTCCCTCGCCCGCAATGAATATGCCGACCTGGATATCCATATCTCGGTACTGACGCCCGCCGAGCCCCTTGCATTCACCTCCGAATCCGATCTGCTGAAAAAGATCCGGCCCGGTATCGATGGTCTGATACTGGTGGATGGATTAGCGAAAGGCACCTTTCTGCCTTCGGTCTGGGCATCACTGCCAAAGGCGGAGGATTTTCTGCGCCATCTCAAGCACAAGGCCGGGCTAGCCGAGAATCACTGGTCCGAGACCCTGAAGGTCTACCGATATGAGACGGAATCCTTTCCGGATTGAGTGGGAGTACAGCCGCCTACTGACTCAGCCGTGCAGACCAGCCCATCAATCCAGATTGCACCCCCGAATCTTACCCCCCTGAGGCTCGCCCCATCCAGTCTGCTCCCGGTCAGATCGGCAAACCGCAGATCAGCGCCTGCCATATCCGCCTCGACCAGCTCAACGACCTGGAGATTGGCACCCACCATCACCGCATCATTCAGGCGAGCATAGCTCAGGTCGGCACCAGCCAGATCGGCATAACTCAGATCCGCGCCAGCCAGATTGGTCGCGGTCAGTTTTGCCTTGCGCAGGACGGCACTGTTGAGATTCGCACCGGCCAGGCTGGCCGCCCCCGCATCCAGATCGATCAGGATACAGTTTCTCCAGTTCACCCCGGGGGCAGCCGGCGCATGGCAGTGCGGCTCATCGACCTGTTTCGGCGGGCCCAGCCAGGTCGACCCCAGCATAAACCCACTGACGACAAGCATCACAACCAGCAAGGGCGCCAGTGGAAACCTTTGTGGCCGCCCAGCACCCGATTGCTGATCCGCGATCTGGCGGGCATGCATCATCGCCTGTGCCGAAGGGTCGCCCAACTGGGCGCGCATCTTCAGTGGGACGACCTCCGCCACCTCCTGAATCTTCCGCCAGGTTTTACGATCCCGGCTGATCCCATCCTGCAGACTCAGCTCGCCCTCAAGTAGTAGATGCCTCACCCGGGCGCTTGGGTAGGGTCCTCGTAGGGCACCCTCCACCCTAAGGAACCAGGTATTTTTTTGTTCAGCGTATTGCTCAGACATTTCATAAAACGCATCTAGGATCACTCTCTCTCCCTAGCGGCAACCCAGCACGGGAATTGAACATAGCGGTCAACTGCCGTTTCTCGGTTTATACTTCAGGAAACCCTGAGAAACTTAACCATGCGGATTCCCAGCACCAGACTGTTACTACCCCTCCCTGCCTCCGCTTCCAGGGAACAGCTGCTGCAGAACCTGAAACCTGGTCAGATTCTTCAGGCCACTGCCCTTTCTGAAAACACTCGCGGCAATATCAAACTGCAAATCGGCGTGACCAGGCTCATTGCCCAGACCCAGCTGGCCGTGAAACCGGGACAGCCTCTCACCCTGCTGGTGGATAAGACCGGCGACCCGCCAGAGCTGAAGCTGCTGCAGTTACCCAGCCTGAAACAACATCAGGCCAACGCATTGAAGCATATTCTACCCCGCCAGCAGCCTCTCCCCCCGCTGTTCGAGCGCCTGACCGCACTCACTGGCATGCCACAGGAAAAGGGCCTGTCTGATCCGGTAAGACAGGCGGCCAATACCCTATTGGAAAGGGTACTCCCCCTGGATCATCCACAATTCAAACAACAACTAGGTGCCGCCCTGCTCAACAGTGGGCTGCTGACCGAGGCCCGCCTGCTCCACGGCACGCTTGATCGTGGGGATTTCAAACTCAACCTGCTGAGACTCCTTGGCCTGGTGCAATCCCTGCTGCCACAACAGTCCGCTACAAAAAACGCCAGTCAGCCGAGGGATGCTCAGACCTCAAACTCGGCCTCTCAGACATCGGACCCAGGCCTGAAGTTGCTCATCGGCCTGCTCAAACAGCTCGACGGTGCCATTGCCCGTATGCAGACCAACCAACTGCTCTCTCTACCCCAGGAAGATCCGTCCCGTCAGACCTGGCAGTTCGAGCTGCCAATCCGACAGGGGGATCAGGTCGATCTGCTGCGGATCCTGGTCGAGAAAGATTCCAGCTGTTCGGCCAAGAAAGAGACACCCAGCTGGAGCCTGACTTTACGCATGAACCTGCGAGAGCTCGGCGCCATGCGGGTACAGTTAAGACTCTGGGGAGAGACGATTTCAAGCGTATTTTGGGCCCAGGAGCTGTCGACCAACCAGCTGATACAAACCAACCTGACCACCCTGCGCGAGGCATTTGAAAAGACCGGGCTGAAGGTCAAGAAACTGGAGACCTTTCACACCAAGCTGGCAGAAGAGGAGTGCCTGCCGAGAGTGTTCTCCCTGCTGAGCGAAAAGGTATGACTGACTACGACGCAAACAAACCCGATCTCGCCATTGCCCTGCAGTATGATGGCGAAACCGCACCGAGGATCACCGCCAAGGGCAGAGGTGCGCTGGCTGAACGCATGCTCGCCCTCGCCAGCGAGCATGAGGTGCCCCTGCAGGGGGACCCTGAACTGGCCGCGCTGCTGGCCCAGGTCCCATTGGGTGACGAAATCCCCGAAACCCTCTACCGCGCGGTCGCTGAGGTCATCGCATTTGCCTACCTGTTGTCTGGAAAGCGACCAGCGGGTTTTGAAGAAAACAGCTGAATCTGCGATTGTACCAAGACAGCTGCATGCTTCGGCACGCGTGGATCAGCCTATATGGAGCGGTAATTCGCGATCCCGGGATTATCCTTTACCCCCACCAGTTTGGGCGTATTGAGCTTCTTGATCTTCACGCTCTTCTGATCCCGCAGGTAGTCCGCCACCACATCCCAGATTGGGCGTCCCGGCGACTTGGAACCCACCGTGGCCCATCCTGAGACCATATACTTTTTGTTGGCATCGATGGCGGTGCCATCATCGAGTGTCATCTGGGAGATGCGCTTACCAATCGCCTTGCCGGGCTCACAGACATAATCCAGACCACCCACACGCACCATGTCACCACCCTGCTGATAGTAGGGGTCCTTATTGAAGAGGTTGTCACAGACATCCTCCAGGATCGCCTTGATATCGCTGCCGCTCATCTCCCGACGATAGGTCTCGGGATAGGTAATGCAGGTCTGATCCATGACATTGTCCATGGTAATCTTCTGCCCCGGCAGCACACTGGTACCCCAGCGAAAACCAGGTGAGAGAGAGATCTGGGCATCGTTGACCTTGTTCAAGGCATCGCAGATCACCTGATCAAAAGTGCCATTGAAGTTGCCGCGGCGGTAGAGGGTCTCTTCCGCCACCGCCAACTCCTCTTCCAACTTGGCCTTATAGGGTGCCCGTACGCTATCGATGTAGGCCTGCATCTCCCTATCCGCCGGCAGCAGGTTGGAGAAGATCGGCAGCAGGCGGTAGCGGAAGTCGCGCACCTTGCCGTCCTTCACGTCCAGATCCATCACGCCGAGAAACTTACCGTTGGAGCCCGCATTGGTCACCAGGGTCTTGCCCCCGGTATTCTTGACCAGGGTGGGTGCTGGCACGCCATCGTGGGTATGGCCGCCGAAGATCACATCGATACCACTGACCCGGGAGGCCATCTTCAGGTCCACGTCCATACCGTTATGGGAGAGCACCACCACCAGATCGGGTTTTTCGTTCTCCCGCACCGCATCGACCGTGGCCTGCATATGCTCGTCCTGGATACCGAAGGTCCAGTCCGGAATGAAGCGCTGGGGATTGGCAATCGGGGTATAGGGGAAGGCCTGGCCTATGACGGCGACACGGGCACCACCCACATGCTTGATCACATAGGGTTTGAAAGCCGTGCCTTCGTCTTCGTCAAAACCCTCGAAATCGGCAAACCGATAGTCGAACAGGGCATCATCCTTAACGCTGACATTCTGGGCCACGAAATCCCCCTTGAAATCGGCGATATTGGAGATCACCTCCTGATCGAGATAGGTAAACTCCCAGTGACCAGTCATTACATCCACCCCCAGCAGGTTGCAGGCGCCCACCATATCCTTGCCCCGACTCCAGTAGGCGGTTCCCGAACCCTGCCAGGTGTCACCACCATCCAGCAACAGACTGTTGCCTGGACCACGATCATCACGCAGGCGCTTGACCAGGGTCTGCAGATGGGCGAAGCCACCCACCTTGCCAAATTTACCTGCCGCTGAGACGAAGTTGAGGTAACTGAAGGCATGAGCCTCCAGGCTGCCTGGCATGATGCCGAAATGGCTCAGCAGTCTCTTGCCTACCAGATGGGGCGCCTTGTTGAAGGCTGATCCCAGCCCTAGATTGACATTCGGCTCACGAAAGTAGACTGGATTCAACTGGGCATGGCAGTCGGTAAAATGCAGCAGCGAGACATTGCCAAACTTGGGTATCTCATACAGATCAGTGGGTTGACGGGCCGCGGCAAAAATAGAAGAGGGCATCATGCCAGCTGCTCCAGCCAATCCCATTAACCGCAGAAATTCACGTCTGGATATTGTCATAATTCCTCATTCTCCAAATTCTGGATAAGTGTTGCGGAAAAATAGCCCGCAAGTTTGAGACACATTTATCGGTATTACATCGGACCGTCGACATCTCTTCCCATGAGTTCCAACGGCAGGGGTACAGTCGCCTGGCATACTGGTTTGTATTTAGTATGTCGCCATTCAATGCACCTTTAATACAAAATGGTTTCTTGGACCTTTTTACAAATGATTTAATTCCTAGAAGCTCGCCTACCACCTGAAACCCAACTATTAACCCGTCCACCTTTAGCCTCTGATTTTCAGTGGCATCATAGGCTCACTGGAATCTCTTTAAAAGTTTATGGACAGAAGCTTGTCTACGTGTCATTTATCGTTATTCAAGGGAACTTTTGAACCTGTCTATTCCCGCACACAACACAAGGCCAATCCCGTTCCATGCGGTATTCGGCACTTCCCCATTCCTCTAGGTAGATGTGTTGTAGAATATTATCTACTCATCTGATTGTCAGTTTAAATTGACAAATCTTGCAAGCCCTGTTGTGGTTTTCCTTAATCCTGTTCCAGGCTTAACATCATGCGCATCAGGCTCGAGAGTGAGTCAGCCTCCATCTTCTCCATGACCCGTGAGCGGTGCGCCTCGACCGTGGATAGGGTAATACCCAGTTCCATTGAGATGTTCTTGTTACGCTTTCCTTTGACCACTAAATCGAGTACTTCGCGTTCTCTTGGGGTCAACTGACTGAGGCGATAACGAATATCGGAGAGCCGCGAGGCCTCTCCGCGCTGCTTTGCATCCATCTCTATGGCCCGGTGGACACTGTCCAGCAGAATCTGGTCACGAAATGGCTTCTCGATGAAATCCACCGCGCCCGTCTTTACCGCACGCACCGCCATGGGCACATCACCATGACCGGTGATGATAATCACGGGCGGATGTATCGGCTGCTCTTTCAGTTTCTCCTGCATATCCAAGCCACTCATACCGGGCATGCGTATATCCACCACTAGACAGCCTGGCAGGCTGGCATCGAATGTATCGAGATAATTTGCCGCCGAGGCATAGCAGGTCACGGACAGACCAACGGACTCCAGCAATAGCTGTAGCCCATTGCGTACCTCTTCATCATCGTCAACGATAAAGACGGTGGGGATTTTATGTTCCATGGCTTGGAGAGTCCTGTTCAAGTGGTAAAGAGAAGGAGAATTCCGCGCCACCCTCTAGAGGGGTGGTTACGGTCAGCTTACCCGCGTGGGCCTCGATGATCCCACTGCTGATGGAGAGACCCAGGCCCATACCGTCCGGCTTGGTAGTGACGAACGGGTTGAACAAACTCTCCATCAGCTCGGGGTTCAGCCCGGGACCGGTATCCTTCACGGACACGCGAACCCCTCCCTGAGTTTCCCGATTGGTTCGAATTGCCAAAACCCGTTCCATCATTGAGCTTTCATTCAAGGCCTCGATGGCATTTCTTGCCAGATTGAGGATCACCTGTTCGATCTGGATTGGCTGTACCGCAATACTGGGTAACTGGGGATCGAGGTCCAATGTGAGTCTGACGTTGGCCCGGCGCAATTCAGGTCTTATCAAGACTACGACAGCGCTGACCAGCGAGTTGATGTTCACCTCTGAGCGTTCCAGCGGCTCTTTTCGCACAAAGCGGCGTATCTGTCTGATGATCTCCGCTGCCCGATCGGCCTGCCTGGCGATGCGATCCATGACATCCATGCAAATACCGATATTCGACTCATTCGACTCCAGCAGGCGTATGCTCGCCTGGGCATTGGTGGATATGGCGGTTAACGGTTGATTCAGCTCATGCGCGATGCCGGACGCCATCTCGCCGAGTATGCTGAGACGGGCCACACGCGCCAGCTCAACCTGGTGTTGACCAGCATCCTCCTCGGCCTGTTTTCGCTCCATGATGTCACGGAAGACGACCACACTACCGATAGTCTCTCCTTTTTCATCCTTGATGGCTGTACTGCTGTACTCCACTGGAAAACTGCTGCCATCCACACGCCAGAAGAGATCATCCGAGATAAAGCGGGACCGATTATCACAGAAGGTCTTATAGACCGGACACTCCTCGAAGCTGTAGGGCGTACCATCCGCATGGGTATGATGCAGCAGCTGATGTTGGTTTTTACCTATCACATCCTCCGCTTTCCAGCCTGTCAGCTCCTCCGCGGCCCGGTTGAAGAAGGTCGAGTTACCCTGCAGATCGACGCCATAGATACCATCGGCCACAGAGTCGAGAATGAGTTCGTATTGAGTCTCAAGCCGTCTCTGGGCATTTTTCAGCTCCCGGTTGAGCCGCGATACCCAGATGGTCATAAAAACCATAAACAGCAGTATCGTCAAACCGGCAACCAGCCCGTACCAATAGCGTGTTATGGCATCCCACAGAGTGAATTGCCCGAAGTCGTCGTAGGGTGGCAGCACAAGCTCATGAAACAGCTCATGAACGGGTTGATAATCGAGTGGAATACTCCAACCCGCATACTTACCGGCTATGGCGGCAGGATGGTCCTGGGGCATCTGGAGGAGTGCGACGGCCAGCTGTTCAGCCAGCTCATTTGAAGTGTGTGCGACCTTGCTAAAGGGCCATTCTGGATAGAGACGGGTACTGTGGGCAAAAGGAAATTCAGGATCCCGCTGAGGATTGATGATGCGAAAATCTTCAAGATTGATCTTGTCAGTGAGCGCCATCCGCTCCAGGATATCGGTACGCACCGTACCCGCGTCGATCAATCCATCCCTGACTGCCCTGACTACCCGGTCATGTATGCCGCCAAACTCAAGCCGTTCAAGGTCCTCATGGGGATCAATACCCTGAGCCTTCATCTCACGCCAGGCCATTTGAAATCCACCCAATGATGTCTCATCGACCGCCATGAACGACCTGCCGCGTAGATCATCCAGTTCGTGGATATCTGGATGGTCCTTGCGGGTAAAGATCACACCACCGAAGATATTGTAGGGTACATCACCTCTCAGATTATAGAGGGTCGCTATACGGGATACCCGATATTTCACCTCCAGATTGACATAGATACCGGGATTGACCAACACAAAGTCAATATCACCCGCGGCAACAGCTGGATGTACCTCATCGAAATCCAGGGGAATGACCCTGAACCGATGATCGGGTATCGCCTCTTCAAGATAGTCTGAAGTGGGGCCCCACATGATCCGGGTCACGAAGTCGCCCCGGTGACTCAAGACCCCGATCTTCACTGGATCAGCTGCCACAACTGCCGGGAAGAGATAGATTAACAGCAGGGGGAAAAGTAAAAAGACCTTGTTAAACAACATGGAAGCCAAACATCTATATCTGATTCATCAAGAATAGGTGAACCGGATATATCTAGCAAGCATGGCTGGCGGTTGAATTGGAACCCATCCACCGCGCCCCTTACCACATCAAATCGTCTGGTACTTTAAAATCAGCGTAGGGATCATCTGCATCGTCTTCCTTTTCGATTTCATTCCAAACCATCACACAGGCCTCATCCCTCTGTTGGATCTTCTCTGCCACACCCGGAGGAACTACAGCATACTGGTGATCCAGTTTAACGATAGCCAACTGGCCCCGGCTGAGTTGAGTGTGCATCCTCTCAGTCACATAAACCCGTTGGATCTTCCCGGCATCACTGAAGTTGTAAGCCATTTCACCTTCATCCAATGACAGACGGTTCAGCTCGATTAGCTGCCTGATCTGGGCCGCAGTCGCCTTATGTTCCGCCTCTGCGTTTTTTATCCGGTTCAGTTCACGATCTCGCTCGGTATTCCGAGCCATTGCCTGCTTGGCCAACCGGGTAGATTCATCCTGCTGTTTCTGTTTACTGTGCCGCTGCTCTCTCTCTTTGCGTTGTTTGGCCTTTTTCGCCTTATTAACCTTTTGTTCATCAACCAAGCCAGCTTTCAGTAGTTGTTCGTGTAGTGAGTTTGCCAAATGCTTGTCCCTTTTTCCGCTGTGAAAGGTAATTTATCACTGGAAACCCTCTCTGGTTCAATCCAGGGCCAATAACCATCTACTGACGGACATAAAAAAACCCCACTGAGACTGAAGTGTACCAGTGAGGTTTTGAGGAAGGAATCAGTTTAACTAACCCCTTGATTGTTATTGGTAGGCGCGATTGGAATCGAACCAACGACCTCTACCATGTCAAGGTAGCGCTCTAACCA
>JBDLIF010000054.1:0-10866 GCA_039714955.1 Pseudomonadota bacterium
GACGGTCCTACAACCACACCCCAGATACACCTTCGCAATCATGTGATTAGCACCACGCACGGCTGCGAAAAGTGGCTGAGTTTCAGGGGTAATCAGGAAAAACTTTGTCCCCCAAGGGTTTGTTATTTTAAGTGACTCCACTACCATGGGGGTTTCGGCACAACGATGGTTATCTAATGGATATTGTCTTCATTCGTGATCTGCGCATGGAAACCGTCATCGGTATCTATGAGTGGGAGCGGGAAATCAAGCAGCCAGTGGTTTTCGACCTGGAGATGGGGACGGATATCGCCAAGGCGGCCGCCAGTGATGCTATCGAGGACACCCTGGACTACAAGGCGGTGAGCAAACGCCTGATTGAATTCGTTGAGGGGAGTGAATTTCAGTTGGTGGAGTCCTTGGCGGAGCGTTGCGCGGGGATTGTGCTGAAGGAATTCAAGGTACCTTGGGTTCGCCTGACCCTCAACAAAATCGGTGCGGTCAGTGCCGCCCGGGATGTGGGCGTGATCATTGAGCGGGGGAGTCGTGACTGATCCTGCGTTGGTTCGGGTCTGGCTGGGTCTGGGCAGCAACATCGATCGCCAGCGGCATATCAGCCTGGCATTGGTGGATCTGCGGGCAGTGTTCGGTGATCTGGTGGTCTCACCCATCTATGAGAGTGAAGCGGTGGGATGTGCAGGTGACAACTTCTACAATCTGGTCGTGGGCATAGAGACGGCTTTATCTATTCCCATCCTGGCGCGTCGTTTGCGGGCGATCGAGGAGAAAAACGGTCGTCAGCGCAATACGGACAAATTCGCGCCCCGTACCCTGGACATTGACCTGTTGACCTACGCTGGCCAGGTGGTGGATACGCCGGAACTGCAGCTTCCCCGTGATGAGATAACCCGTTACGCCTTTGTGCTGTTGCCCCTTTCTGAGGTGGCTGCTGGTGAAATCCATCCTCTCAGCGGGCTGACCTATGCCGAACTGTGGGAAAAATTCGATGATCCTTCACAGGAGCTTTGGCGGGTGGACCAGGCTTGTACTCCGTCAACATAGGATTGATGAATGCAGAGCTTCCCAAATCGCTCAAGACAAGGCGCAGTCCGCAGGCAATGGTTACTCCCTTACCAAGGGCTGCAACGCCGTATTGAGCGATTTGGGAAGCTCCCTCCGGGCGAGCCGGGAAGCGGTCATCCACGGTGTTGCGTCTCTTGGAAAGGGCTGGCCATTACCTGCGAGACGCGCCTTGTGGCTGACCGCTTTTCGACTCGCTGCATCCATCAATCCTATGTTGACGGAGTACTAGGTCCAATAGAGAAACCCCAGCTCCATTCCCTGGGGCCGGGGTGATGTCGCCCCTGCTTGGTTGGCTTTCGCTTCGATCCCTTGGCTCCCTGCCTGCTAAATGTTGTGCTATCCCTGTGTTCCTTGTCCGTGGCGACAATATTAAGTTTGAGCCCGCATCGAGTGGTTGTCTGCCAGAATTGGCTGATTATTTTGTAGGATTTTTCTGATAAGAGACGGATGAGTGCTTGATCCGGCTAGGGCTATTTTGAAACAATTCGCAGCGGCAAGCACGACCTGCCAACATTAAAAACCGCCAGAGGACAATATTATGTCATTGATCAGAGCCTTCCCTGGTCTGCGCCCCGCGGAGGGCCGTGCCGCCGATGTGGCCGCCCCGCCCTATGATGTCATGAATGAGGCCGAGGCCCGGGAGATGGTAGTCGGGCGTCCCTGGAGTTTTCTGCATATCTCCCGCCCGGAGGTGGATCTGCCAGAGGGTACAGATCCCTATGCACCGGAGGTCTACGCCAAGGCGGCGGAAAACCTGCGAAGAATGGAACAGGAGGGGGTGTTGGTGAGGGATGCAAAACCCTGCTACTACGTCTATCGCCTGACCATGGGAGCGCATGTACAGACCGGACTGGTGGCGGCCGCTTCGGTGGAGGCCTACGACCATGACCGGATCAAGAAGCACGAGTTTACCCGGCCGGCGAAAGAGGACGACCGGGTACGCCAGGTGGATGCCCTGAATGCCCAGACCGGTCCGGTGTTTCTGGTCTACCCGAGTACCGCCTCGGTAGATGACACCCTGGCGCAGGTTTCCACGCTGCAACCGGATATGGATGTCACCGCCGCGGATGGGGTGCGTCACGAGATCTGGGTGGTGGATGATGCAGTGATCCTGTCCAAGCTCACCCGTGCCTTCGATGCCATGAAGGCGCTCTATGTGGCCGATGGACACCATCGCTCCGCCGCCGGCTCCCGGGTGGGGGCGGCACGCAAGAGCGCCAATCCAAGCCATACCGGGGAGGAGTCCTATAACTATTTTCTGAGCGTCATCTTCCCTCACAATCAGATGCAGATCCTCGACTACAATCGGGTGGTCAGGGATCTTAATGGGTTGGATAAGGAAGTCTTCCTGGGAAAAGTAGCCGAGGCGTTCATCCTGGAGCCGAGTGACCAGCCGGTGAAACCGGCCCAACCCGCTGAGTTCGGCATGTACCTGGACAGGCAGTGGTATCGTCTGCGCCTGAATCCCGAACGCATCCCCGCCGATGACCCGGTAGCCAGACTCGACGTGAGCCTGCTGGCCGATAACCTGATCAAGCCGATCCTGGGTATCTCCGACCCCCGACGTGACAGCCGGATCGATTTCGTGGGTGGAATTCGCGGCCTCGATGGGTTGCGGAAAAGGGTCGACAGTGGCGATATGGCAGTAGCCTTGTCCCTTTTTCCCACCGGCATGGAGGATCTGATGGCAGTGGCGGATGCTGGCGAGGTGATGCCACCCAAGTCGACCTGGTTCGAGCCCAAACTCGCGGATGGCCTGGTCAGTCATGTGCTGGACTGAAACTTGAACCTGGATTCCTCAGTTCTAACCGGTATGGTTACAGTTACCACCAGCCTGCCTGCAGGGGATGCGGTAGATCAGGCAGCCATTGATCAGTGGATCTATGCCCTGCCGAAAGAATTCGACAAGGATGATTTGGTCTATCTGCGCACGGCCGCAATACTGGCACTGGATGTGGGGGCGGGTATTCGTCTCTGGTCCGGTGAAACGCAACTTCGTCACGCCCTTTCGGTGGCCGAGATACTCTCTGGATTGCGTCTGGATCGGGAGACTTTGGCGGCGGCCATCCTGCTGGGGGTACTGACGAGTGATGCGGTCAACCTGGATCTGTTGACCAAGCGGTTTGGTGCAAATTCGGCCAGGATGGCGGACGATCTCGACCGCATCGGCAGATTGACCGATGTTTCCTCAGAGGTATCAGCAGAGGCCGCTCCTGGGCGTCCTGCCCCCACGTCACTTGTGCCTCCCCGCAAGGCGGATAAGATGGAACACGCGGAAAACCTGCGCCGCCTGCTGCTGGGCATAGCAGAGGATGTCCGGGTGGTGCTGGTGGTGGTGGCCGAGCGACTGCACCTGATGCGCATTGCGCGGGAGCTTCCTGATGAGATCCGCCGCCGCCTGGCGGAAGAGACCCGGGATATCTATGCACCCCTGGCCAACCGTCTGGGTATCTGGCAGATCAAATGGGAATTGGAGGATCTGATGTTACGTTTCCTCCAGCCGCAGGAGTACAAGCAGATTGCCAGGCAACTGGATGGCCGCCGGGCGGATCGGGAACGCTTCATCCATCAGGTGATCCAGCTGTTGCACGAAAAGTTCCGCGAGGTGGGCGTCAAGGCTGAGATCAACGGTCGACCGAAACATATCTATAGCATCTGGCGCAAGATGCAACGTAAGGCAGTGGATATCGAACAGATCTTCGATCTGCGCGCGGTGCGGGTCCTGGTGGACGATATCGCCCAGTGCTATGCCGCTCTGGGTGTGGTGCATGGCCTGTGGAGACATATCCCCGGCGAATTCGACGACTATATCGCCACCCCCAAGGCCAATATGTACCAGTCAATTCACACCGCGGTGACCGGGCCGGAGGGTAAGACCATGGAGGTGCAGATTCGTACCCGAGACATGCATCACCACAGTGAACTGGGGGTGGCGGCCCACTGGCGCTACAAAGAGAATACCAAGCATGACGCGGACTTCGAGCGCCGCATCGTGTGGATGCGCCACTGGCTGGAGCTCAAGGATGGGGGTAATGAAAATAGCGGGTTTCTGGACCCGTCCAATTCCCAGCTGGAAACAACCCGGATCTATGTATTGACTCCCCAAGGCAAGGTGGTGGAGCTTCCCAAGGGCTCCACGGCCCTCGATTTTGCCTATGCCATCCACAGCGATGTGGGGCACCACTGCAGAGGAGCAAAGGTGGACGGGCATATCGTGCAGCTCACCCGGCCCTTGTGCAGTGGTGAAACCGTGGAGGTACTGACCGCAAAAAACGGTACACCCAGTCGGGACTGGATCAATCCCCACCTGGGTTATCTGCATACCTCGAAGGCGCGCAACCGGGTAAAGCAGTGGTTCAAGCGTCAGGACTTTGAACATCACGTGGACCAGGGCAGGGCCGCTCTGGAGCGGGAGATGACCCGCCTGGCGGTCACTCTGCGACCGGATCTAGGGGCCTTGGCCCCTCGCTATAATCTGCGTAGCGCCGATGATGTCCTGGCCGCTATCGGGCGTGGCGATATCTCTCCCGTGCAGATTGCCGGCTTCGGCGGGCAGCAGAAACCTGAGCCCGCGGAAACCCCCATTGTCCAGCAACGTCAGAAGCGCTCCGCGAAAGGAGAGGTGATGGTCGCGGGGGTGGATGACCTGATGACCAGCATGGCCCGTTGCTGTAAACCGGTTCCGTATGACGACATCGTGGGTTTCGTCACCCGGGGGCGTGGGGTTACGATCCACCGCCGGGATTGTTCCAATATCCGTTCAATGGATGAGGAGGAGCGGGAACGGCTGGTCCAGGTTAGTTGGAGCGAGGAACAGACGGAGGCGGCCTATCCGGTTGATATTCTCATCCACGCCAATGATCGCAAGGGCCTGTTGCGGGATATCTCCACGATTTTTACCAATGATGAGGTCGATGTGATCGCCGTGAATACCAGCAGTGACAGGAAAAACGATACCGCAACCATGCAGTTTACCGTGGAGGTTACCGACATGGAGCAGCTCAGACGACTGTTGGCCAGGGTGGAACAGCTGCCCGAGGTGATCGAGGTTAAGCGTCAAATCTGATGTCCGGTTAAAAACGACAGGGCATCTAGCGATAGCGGGTCACAGTTTGGCTAGGTTGAATTGCCAGGGTCTGATTAGACGGCTAAACTAACATGCTGTTATACGTTGGAATTTTTAAGGTTGGTTACAGAGATCAATAAAATTTACGTGCAGACGGGCGGGGCATTTTGTTGTTAACTAAGGAAGTAAGTTCTTGGGCGAAGTAGAAAAAATCAATCTGTTGGATCTGGATCTAGCCGCGATGGAGGCCTTTTTCCTTGAGCTGGGCTCGAAGGCCTTCCATGGGCGCAATGTCTTCAAGTGGATCCACAAACATGGCGTGACCGATTTCGCTGCCATGACCGATATCTCCAAGCGTCTGCGGGAACAGCTACACAAAGTCGCCGAGGTAGACCTGCCAGAGCTGATTTTCGAGCAACCCGCCTTGGATGGTACTCGCAAGTGGGTGATCGAGTTGCTGGACGGTCAGCGCATCGAGACGGTCTATATTCCCGATGATGGCCGCAGCACTATCTGCGTCTCATCCCAGGTGGGTTGCGCCCTCGACTGCTCCTTCTGTTCCACCGCCCAACAGGGATTCAACCGCAATCTCTCGGTGGCGGAGATCATCGGTCAGGTCTGGATCGCCACCCGGGAGCTGGGTCATGCCCCGACCAATGTGGTGATGATGGGCATGGGCGAGCCCCTGGCCAACTTCGATGCGGTAGTGACGGCCATGAATATCATGCAGGACGATCTGGCCTACATGCTCTCCAAGTACCGGGTCACCATCAGTACCTCCGGTATCGTACCGGCCCTGAAGCAGCTGAGAGAGGTCAGCGACGTGAGTCTGGCGGTCTCCCTGCATGCGCCGGACAACGCCTTGCGGGACCAGCTGGTACCGATCAACCGGAAATATCCCCTGGAAGAGTTGATTCCCACCTGCCGTGAATTTATCCGTGGGGACAAGCGCCGTAAGGTGACCTGGGAGTATGTGATGCTGGATGGCGTCAACGATAGTCCCCAGCATGCCAAGGCCCTGATACGGCTGCTGGAAGGTACGCCCTCCAAGGTCAATCTGATTCCCTTCAACCCTTTTCCGGGTACCTCTTACCAGGCTTCTCCCCCTGAGCGGGTGGAGGCCTTTCGTCAGCGACTTAAACGTTCGGGCATCATCTCCATGACCCGCAAGACCCGGGGTGACGAGATCGACGCCGCCTGCGGGCAGCTGGTCGGGCGTGTCAGGGACCGCAGCCGGCGCGATCTGAAACGCAATCAGTCGAAGCTCTCGGAGGTTAGGGTATCGTGAGTCGAATCACTCGCTTGGTTAGGCTCTCTCTGTTGATGTTGGTTGCTGCTGTCAGTGGTTGTGCCACCCAGGGGCAGATCAGCGAAGGCAGTGATACCACTGGAGATCTGGGCAGAGAAAAGGGCGAGAGCCCGGCAACCCTCTACGTAAAATTAGGCATCGCCTACCTGAATGAGGGACAGCCGGCCATTGCGCTGAAAAAGCTCAAGAAGGGCATCTCACTCGATCCTGAAAACGCTCAAGCCCACAATGTAATGGGCATCCTCTATGAGCAGTTGGGAGAGATGGAACTGGCCGGAGAATACTTTGCCAGGGCGGTCGAACTGCAGCCACAGGATCCCTATATCCGCAACGCCCGTGGAAGATATTTCTGCAATCAGGGGCAGTACGACAAGGCCGCGGAGGAGTTCGAGAGCGCCTTGAGCAATCCGCTCTACCACACCCCCTGGGTGGCAATGACGAATGCGGGGCTCTGCACGGAACGGACCGGCGACAGGGTCGTGGCCGAGCAATACTATCGGCGGGCATTGAAAAAGAATGACAAATTTCACGTGGCACTCTATCAGATGGCCAAATTAACCCTGAACCAGAAGAGCTATCTATCAGCGCGGGCCTATCTGGAGCGCTATAATGAAGTCGCCGAAGCCACGGCCGGTTCCTTATGGCTTGGGGTTCAGATCGAACAGCATCTGGGAGACAGAGGCAAGGCCCTCGAATACAAGGCCCAACTGCTGGATATATTTCCAGATGCCTCTGAAGTTCAGTTTCTCCGTCAGTCAAACTACTAATGACAGCATCAACCAACTTAGAGCCTGAGCAGGTTCAATCCGCGGAATCCATTGAAAGTCCGGGTGCCCGACTGCGTAAAGAGCGCCAGTCCCAGGGTCTGGATCAGGCCCGGATTGCAGCCCAACTTCATCTGAGCGAAAGCATGATCGAAGCGCTCGAATGGGACGATTTCAATGCCTTGCCCGGGACGGTTTTCGTGCAGGGATACCTGCGAAACTATGCGCGTCTTCTGGGGCTGCCGGAAAAGGAGATTCTGGACCCTTATCAGCGTCTCTGCCCTGAGCCAGATGAGGGCTGTCTGAGCAGTACTACATCAGGCAGTGTAACCAGGGAGGTACGTAGCAGTCATGGGATGGTGCAACTGGTAACCTGGTCGATTGTGATTGGATTGATTGTCCTGCTATTCATCTGGTGGCAGGGGCGCCTCGATTGGGAGGCGGAACCCATGGTGGAGGTCTCACCGGATGAGGTGATGGTTCAGGAGCAGCTGATGCAGGATGAGGTCTTGCTCGAGCAGATGCCCACACTGACATTGCCTACCGAAGAAAAGGCAACGGCCAGGTTTGGGGCGGATGCCACGGAACCCATGACGACGGACAGCCAGTTGGAGAGCGGGGTTGAGGAGACCCAGTCCGAAGCGGAAGCTGTAACCGAACAGGCCGGTTTTACCGTCACGGATGCACCACCGCTTGAAGAGCCTGAGTTGCCGGTGAGTGTCGCGGAGATCCCGCTGCCAACGGCGGAGGCCGGTCCGCTTACGGAGCCGGCAGCAGAAACTCAACAGGGACCCCAGCCTGTTCGTGAGTTGGAGTTCGAGTTCAAGAAACCCTGTTGGACACAAGTGCGTGACGCAAGCGGTAAGGCGCAGATCATAGGCGAGATGCGTGCCGGTACTCGCCGAACCCTCGATGCCAGTTTAGGGCCATTCAGGATCACCCTGGGAAACGTGGCCGGTGCCAAACTCAGTCTTGATGGGGAACCCTTTGACCTTACCCCCTATACCGAAGGCAATGTTGCTCGTTTTACCCTGGACCCAGCCAATCCTTGATCTTTTTCACAGCGGGAAAGGGCAGATCATTGAAAAAAGACCCGGTCGGCTGACCGGGTTAGTCCTATTATCAATTGCTACTCAGGACCGGATCAGGTCTGATCATCAACACTGGCATCAGCGGCCTGGCTTTTGAGCCCGGCAATACAGGTATCCCGCTCCGCGGCACTGTCGAACATGGTGCTGGTTGCCACAATCTGCCCATTAGTGGACTTTAGATTGAAAAATAGTTTGCCGTTTTTAGCCTCTTTCATTTCGTAGCGTGCATCGTCGGCACAGTTTTTCTTGACTGATGCTATGCCGTTGACCGCACTGTTCTTTGCTTTGTAGTTCTCACTGCGCAGGATGGACTTACCTGCCTCATCCAGAAATGAGAAGGTGAAGGGTTCGGCGGCATCGCTCTTTTTCAGAATCACATTCATTGTTCACTCCTTGTTGGTGGTGTTGATGGATGGATTCTATAGGATAGTTCATGGTTGCAGGATGAGTTAGCAAAAGTAACGATTAGCCTGAAAGCAGATGTTTGAGAAAGCGCCCAGTGTGTGAACTGGTTAGATTGGTAATCTCTGCCGGGGTGCCCACGGCGATGATCTCTCCCCCCTTGTCGCCCCCCTCGGGTCCCAGGTCGATGATCCAGTCGGCGGTCTTGATTACATCCAGATTGTGTTCGATGACCACCACGGTATTGCCATGGTCACGCAGCCGGTGCAGTACCTCCAACAGATGGTTGACGTCGTGGAAGTGCAGGCCGGTGGTGGGCTCGTCGAGGATGTAGAGGGTCTTGCCGGTGTCCCGTTTGGAGAGTTCGCGGGAGAGCTTGACCCGTTGCGCCTCACCTCCGGAGAGGGTTGTGGCGTTCTGTCCCAGTGAGATATAGGAGAGCCCCACATCCATCAGGGTCTGCAGCTTGCGCTTGATCACGGGTACTGCGTCAAAGAAGCCCAGCGCCTCTTCAACCGTCATGTTCAACACCTGGTCGATGGTCTTACCCTTGTATTTCACCTCCAGGGTCTCCCGATTGTAGCGCTTGCCCTTGCAGACGTCGCACTGCACATAGATGTCGGGCAGGAAGTGCATCTCCACCTTGATCACCCCATCGCCCCGGCAGGCCTCGCAGCGCCCCCCCCTGACGTTGAAGCTGAAACGCCCCGGGCTGTAGCCCCGGGCGCGGGCCTCGTGGGTACCGGCGAACAGCTCGCGGATCGGCGTAAACAGGCCGGTGTAGGTGGCCGGATTGGATCTGGGGGTGCGGCCGATGGGGCTCTGGTCGATATCCACCACCTTGTCGAAATGCTCCAGACCACGGATCTCTTTATGGGGTGCGGGTGAGGTATTGGCCTTGTTCAGGGCCGCGGCGCAGAGCGGGTAGAGGGTGTCGTTGATCAGGGTCGACTTGCCGGAGCCCGAAACCCCGGTGATGCAGCAGAAGGTGCCCACCGGGATGTTGAGGTCCACCGACTTGAGGTTGTTGCCCCTGGCGCCGATCACCTCCAGGCTGCGCTCGGGATCGGTCGGGGTCAGGCTCGCCGGGATCTCGATGGATCTCTCTCCCGCCAGATACTGTCCGGTCAGTGACCCCGCTACCTGGGCGATTTCATCAGCAGTACCCTGGGCGATGATTTGCCCGCCATGCACCCCGGCGCCGGGGCCTATATCCACCACATGGTCGGCGGCGCGGATCGCCTCCTCGTCGTGTTCCACCACGATCACCGTATTGCCCAGGTCACGCAGATAGTTGAGGGTGTGCAGTAGCCGTTCGTTGTCCCGCTGGTGCAGGCCGATGGAGGGCTCGTCCAGCACATACATCACCCCCACCAGGCCGGCGCCGATCTGGCTGGCCAGACGGATGCGCTGGGCCTCGCCGCCGGAGAGGGTCTCGGCACTGCGGTCCAGGGTCAGGTAGTCGAGCCCTACGTTGACCAGAAAGTGCAGCCGCTGGTCGATCTCCTTGACGATCTTGTCGGCGATCTTGCCCTGTTTGCCAGGCAGGTTGAGGTCGACGAAGAAGGCCTTGGCCTTGCCGATGGGCATCGCGGTCACCGTCGGCAGGGTCTGCTCGGCGACGAACACATGACGCGCCGCTTCCGTCAGTCGGGCGCCTTTGCACGCCGGGCAGGGCTGGCTGGAGACATAACGCGCCAGCTCCTCCCGCACCGAGTTGGATTCGGTATCCCGGTAGCGGCGCTGCATATTGTGGATCACCCCTTCGAAGGGGTGGCTCTTCTTGGTGGAGCGGCCCCGTTCGTTGAAGTAGCTGAATTCGACCTGCTCCCGGCCGCTGCCGTAGAGCAGGACCTTCTGGATCTTGCCCGGCAATTTTTCCCATGGCGTCTCCGGGTCGAAGTCGTAGTGACGGCCCAGGGAGCCGATCATCTGGAAATAGTAGGCGTTGCGCCGATCCCATCCGCGCACTGCACCACCCGCCAGGGAGAGCTCTGGATGGGCCACCACCTTCTCCGGGTCAAAGAACTGCTCCACCCCGAGGCCGTCACAGGTGGGGCAGGCGCCTACCGGGTTGTTGAAGGAGAAGAGACGGGGCTCCAGCTCGGAGAGGCTGTAGCCGCAGTGGGTGCAGGCGAAGCGGGAGGAGAAGACCAGCTCCTCCTCACTCCC
>JBDLIF010000055.1:0-10799 GCA_039714955.1 Pseudomonadota bacterium
AGATACACCTTCGCAATCATGTGATTAGCACCACGCACGGCTGCGAAAATTGGCTGAGTTTCAGGGGTAATCAGGTATTACTAAGTATACCCGCGCCCTATCGGTTTCCGCCCATCTGCTCGATGACCTCTTCGATCGATGCACGCCAGGCATCCTCTACCCTGGCATCGAAGGCTGGATCCTTTTCGGCGACCGTGGCGAGCAGGGCCTGCTGCCAGAGGCGGAAATAGTCGGGCTCGATCTTCAGACGCTGGTGGATCTTGCCGAGCATCTCCAGATACATCCCGAGCCCCGGCTTACCTTCCGCGATATCAGCCACCATCTCGAGGGTCATCCGCAGTTTCTGCTTCAACTGCCGCATCTCCAGATCCTTGAAGACCTCGGCGATGCCGGGAGAACTGTCGATAAAGCGATCGTAGAACCGATCGAAGAAATCCGGGTTCAGCAAAACCCGCTGTAGGCTGGATTGAAAGACCGCGATCCGCTCTGCGTGATCCTGATTCATACCCTGTTTGCCGATGTAAGAGGGACTGACCTGGGTTCCCGTTCCCGTGACTCACCAGAGTCGGTGAACACCGCCACCCGTTCCAGCTGGGTAAGCGGCCGGTATTCACCAGGCGCCAGGGAGCGATCCAGCTCCAGGCCGCCAATGCGCTCACGCCGCAGGCCGATCACCCGATTGCCCACCGCGGCGATCATTCGTTTGACCTGGTGGTAGCGACCCTCACTGAGGGTCAACCTGACCCGCCGCGGGGTGAGATATTCCAGTTGCGCGGGTGCGGTCGGTTTTTTCTCGTTACGCAGGAGCACCCCTTGTCGCAACCTCTCGGCCGCCTGTTCCGGCAAAGGCTCCGCCAGCTCGACCAGATAATCCTTGGGGCACGTCCTCGCGGGCGCCGTGATGCGGTGGGACCAGGCGCCATCATCGGTGATCAGCACCAGACCGGTGGTGTCGA
This sequence comes from Pseudomonadota bacterium, assembly GCA_039714955.1. Taxonomy (GTDB): domain Bacteria; phylum Pseudomonadota; class Gammaproteobacteria; order Chromatiales; family Chromatiaceae; genus JASJBU01. The sequence goes on from JBDLIF010000055.1 coordinate 957, forward strand.
TATCGAGTCGGCCGACGAAGTGCAGACCGCTTGTCACGGGCTCATTCAGCAGATCCAACAGGGTGCTGTGCTGCCGATCCTCAGTGGCACAGACATAACCCTGCGGTTTGTTCATCATGAAGTAGCAGTGGCCAGGGTGAGATACCGTTTCAGCGTCGAGTTGCACCTCGGCAGTCTCCGCTACATTCATCGCGGGTTGTGTCCGTAACTCTCCATCCACTAATACCCGGCCATCCCGGATCGCGTTCCGGGCCAGAGAACGGGAGAGATCTGTCACGCTGCTGAGATAGCGGTCGAGCCTCATGGCCAGAAGGGCATCAGACCTCTTTATAGATCTGCGCACCCTGGTTTTTGAACTCGACCGCCTTCTCCTGCATACCCTGCTGTAATGCCTGGCCTTCGGCAACGCCGTGGGACCGGGCATAGTCCCGCACATCCTGGGTGATCCGCATGGAGCAGAAATGGGGCCCGCACATGGAGCAGAAATGCGCCACCTTGTGGGCCTCGTGGGGCATGGTCTCGTCGTGGAACGCCCGCGCCTTCTGCGGGTCCAGGCTGAGGGCGAACTGGTCCTCCCAGCGGAATTCGAAGCGCGCCTTGGACATGGCATTGTCCTGCAGCTGGGCGCCGGGGAAGCCCTTGGCCAGATCGGCGGCGTGGGCCGCCACCTTGTAGGTGATGATGCCCTCGCGCACATCCTCTTTATTGGGCAGACCGAGATGCTCCTTGGGGGTCACATAGCAGAGCATGGCGGTGCCGTACCAGCCGATCTGCGCCGCGCCGATGCCGGAGCTGAAGTGGTCGTAGCCGGGGGAGATGTCGGTGACCAGCGGGCCCAGGGTATAGAAAGGCGCCTCGAAGCAGTCGGCCAGCTCCTTGTCCATGTTCTCCTTGATCATCTGCATCGGTACATGGCCGGGGCCCTCGATCATCACCTGCACATCATGCCGCCAGGCGATCCGGGTCAGCTCGCCCAGGGTCTCCAGCTCGCCGAACTGGGCGGCGTCGTTGGCGTCAGCCAGGCAACCCGGGCGCAGACCGTCGCCCAGGGAGAAGGCCACGTCATAGGCCCGCATGATCTCGCAGATCTCCTCGAAATGGGTATAGAGGAAGCTCTCCTGATGATGTGCCAGGCACCACTTGGCCATAATTGACCCGCCCCGGGAGACGATGCCGGTGACCCGCTCGGCGGTCAGCGGCACATAGCGCAGCAATACCCCGGCGTGGATGGTGAAGTAGTCGACCCCCTGCTCCGCCTGTTCGATCAGGGTGTCGCGCATGATCTCCCAGGTCAGCTCCTCGGCCTTGCCGTCGACCTTCTCCAGCGCCTGATAGATAGGCACGGTGCCGATGGGCATGGGGGAGTTGCGCAGGATCCACTCACGGGTTTCGTGGATATTCTTGCCGGTGGAGAGATCCATCAGGGTGTCGCCGCCCCAGCGGGCGGACCAGGCCATCTTCTCCACCTCCTCCTCGATGGAGGAGGAGACCGCTGAGTTACCGATGTTGGTGTTGATCTTCACCCGGAAGTTGCGCCCGATGATCATCGGCTCCATCTCCGGGTGGTTGATGTTGGCCGGGATGATGGCGCGGCCGGCAGCGACCTCGGAACGTACGAACTCCGGGGTGATCTCATCCGGGATCTGGGCCCCCATGGGCTCACCCGCGTGCTGGCGCAGCAGTTTGGCATAGCGGGAATCCTCCCGCAGCTCCTGCAGGCGGCAGTTCTCACGGATCGCCACGAACTCCATCTCCGGGGTGATGATGCCCTGGCGGGCATAGTGCATCTGGGTGACATTTTTACCCGGTTTGGCGCGGAGCGGTGCATGGATATGCTCGAAGCGCAGCTTGACCAGCTCCGGGTCGCTCTGCCGGGCCCGACCGTATTCGGAACTGGGACCGGACAGCTGCTCGGTATCGTTACGCTCCTCGATCCACTTCGAACGCAGGTCCGGCATGCCCTGCATCAGGTCGATCTTCTGCCGCGGGTCGGTGTAGGGGCCGGAGGTGTCATACAGGGTGATGGGCGGATTCTCCTCGGCGCCAAAACTGGCGGCGGTGGGGTCCTGCTCGATCTCGCGCATCGGCACCCGGATATCCGGGCGCGAGCCCAACACATAGATCTTCTTCGACTTGAGAAAAGGCCGGGTCACCTCTTCCGAGAGACTGGCGGTCTTTTTGATGAAATCTTCGGGGATGGCGCTCATGGTAAAAAAGCCTCGCTGGTGGGCGTTGGGGAGCGCGCGTAGTGACTGTATGTGCAACAGTTCTGTAGCTTCCCTACGCCGGTATTATCCGGGTCAGGTAGTAAGAGTCTTTCTCAGCCTGGCTAGCAGGCACCTCTAGCTGGTATCTCTTTCACTTCGTTAAGAAATGCATTTTTTGCCATCCGTGGCGCCACATGTGTGGTTCAAATCACCCCCAGCCACGCCTTCCTTGGCGTGTCGTTCGCCATGCTGCGAATGTCCACTGGACATTCGGTCATGGCTCACCCTAGCTGGTATTTATTTCACTTCACTAAGAAATGTTCTCACGGCCATCCCTGGCGCAACTTCAGCGATCTAAATCACTCCCGGCCTCGCCACCTGCCGTGCATGGATGCACAAATGCCGTGGCGGGCAGGATGCCCAAGAGCGGCCTTGCTGTGCGTTCGACACGCTTATGGAATCAGCACACAGTATAAAGAAGGGTGGAGCTATTGCAATTCTTCAACAAGTCCCATACCAGCGGCGTGGCTGAGGAAAATCGACGGATAGCCAGAGCCAAATTCTTGCCTGCAAGCGGCAAAATCCGTACGCTAGGCCACTCATCGACAATCCAACAGGAAGATCAGGGGATTTCACATGATGGCAGACAGCAACGCACAGGCCCGTTTCAATATGGTCGAGCAGCAGATCAGACCCTGGGATATCTTCGATCCCAGAATACTGAGCCTGCTGGAGGAGTTGCCGAGAGAGCAGTTCGTCCCACAAGAGTACCAACACCTGGCCTTTGCCGACATCGAGGTTCCGATTGGCCATGCACAGCAGATGATGTTTCCGAGGATGGAGGCCAAGCTGCTGCAGACCCTGGATCTACAGCCTGATGACCGGGTGCTCGAGGTGGGCACCGGCAGCGGTTTTCTCACTGCCTGCCTGGCCAGACTGGCCGGCCGAGTGGTCAGCATCGACATCCATGCCGATTTCAGCGAGGCAGCCAGAGAGCGACTGGGCGACCTGGGCCTGCGTAATGTCCAGCTGCGCACCGGTGACGCCCTGACAATCCCTCTGGATGAAGATGGCCCCTTCGACGCCATTGCCGTGACCGGCTCGCTGCCCAGCAGTGCCCAGGCGGATATATTTCGCAGGCAGCTCAAACCCGGTGGACGGCTGTTTGTCATCATCGGTAACTCGCCGGTGATGGAGGCCCTGCTGATAACCAGGATTTCGGACACCAGCTATCGGGAGGAGGCCATCCTGGAGACCGAACAGGCCCCGCTGGAAGGCGCGGAGCAACCTGCTGTCTTCGAATTCTAAAGCAACCGGAAACAGCCTTCGGGGTGTTTCCGGTACGAAATCAACGCACACGACTTTCCGATTTCTTCATTTCCAAAGGCTTATGACCTTTTGGAAAAGCTGTACCTGATTGGTACCCACCGTCTCCGGACGGAGACTAATTCCGGGATCGCCGAATGAGCATCATCCCGCGGACCAACACCCAGAGGAAAGCGACATCATGAGCACACGCAATGTTAGTTTACCCCTTACCCATTCCACCAGATCCCAGTTGCTGATCGTCAATGTCCAGGAGAAGCTGACCAAGGCGATGCCCAAGACCGATAGGGATATGATGGTCTCGAACATCAACCGCCTGAGCCAGACCGCCCGCTCATTGGATATTCCGATCATTCTGTCCGAGCACTATAGCAAGGGACTCGGGGAGACCATCCCCGAGATCATGCAACACCTGCCTGCGGGCACGGTAGCCAAGGATAAACTCACCTTCTCCTGCTGTACCGCACCGGGATTCGAGGAGGAGTTAGGCCGGGAGGAGAAACGCAAACAGATTGTGATCGTCGGACTGGAGGCTCATATCTGTATTATCCAGACCGCCGCGGGGTTGCAGCAGTGGGGCTATCAGGTCTTCGTGGTGGAGGATGCCATCTGCTCTAGAAGCACCTTGCATCGCGAGAACGCCTTCCAGCGGATGCGACAGGGGGACGTCAGGATCACCAACAGCGAATCGGTGGCCTTCGAGTGGATGGGCGACGCCACCCACCCCCACTTCAGTGAGATCTCCCAGCTCTTTCGTTAAGCAGGTCCCTTACTAAGCCCAACAGGCGTTTCAACGCACCCCGGTTGCGGTTGACCAGCTCCCGCCCCCGTTCACCGATCTGGCTGCGCTGGCTGGCATCGTTCAGCCAGCGGACCACTAAATCCGCCAGTTCATCGCTGTTTGCCACTTGGGCCGCGGCCCGCGCTGCCAGAAACAGGCGACTGATCTCGGTAAAATTAAACATATGGGGCCCAAACACCACCGGTACCCCCAGGGCAGCGGCCTCCAGCAGGTTGTGACCACCGTGCGGTACCAGGCTGCCACCGATAAACGCCACGTCCGCCGCGCCCATGAACAGTGTCAGTTCCCCCATGGTGTCACCAAGAAACAGATCCGTGTCGCTGCTGCAGCTCCCCTGTTCGGAACGTCGCAGCGTTTCGAAGCCGGCTGAAGCGGCCAATTCCGCTACCTGATCGAATCGCTCAGGATGCCGCGGCACCAGCACCAGCAGACACTCCGGTATACGCGCCTTGATCCTCGCGTGGGCCCGCAGGATCTGCTCATCCTCACCTTCATGGGTACTGGCGGCGAGCCATACCGGCCTCTGCGTGCCCCACGCCCGGCGCAGTACATCGGACTGCTCACGCAGGCTGGCGGACAAGTGGATATCGAACTTGATGCTGCCGGTCACCTCCACCTGGGCGCTGCGGGCACCCAAGGCCCGGAAGCGTTCCGCGTCCGCCTCGCCATGGGGTGCAATCAGGGTGATCTTCCGCAGTGTCTCCCGGGTCAGTCCCGCCAGCCGATGGTAACGTCGCGCGGAGCGAACCGAGAGGCGGGCATTCGCCAACAGGACCGGTACCCCGTTCATGTCAGCCTCATGGATCAGGTTGGGCCAGATCTCGGTCTCTATCAGGATGAGTATCCTGGGTTGCAGTTGCCTGAAAAAGCGCCTGACGATAAAAGGTGCATCAAAGGGCGCATAGTAGTGCCGCACCTCATCACCGAAAAGACTCCGGACCCGCCGGGCGCCGGTCGGGGTAGTGGTGGTAATCACCAGGGGCAGCTCCGGGTACTCCCCGAGCAACTGCCGGACCAGCAGCACCGACGCCTGCACCTCGCCGACCGAGACTGCATGCAGCCAGATAACGCCTGACTCATTGGGAGGACGAAAATATCCGAGTCGCTCCTGCCAGCGCTCACGGTAGGGGGGTGCCCTGAACCCACGCCAGACCAGACGCAGCAGCAGGAGTGGCAGCAACAGCAGAATGAGCAGGGAGTAGAGCTGGCGCATGAAGGTTCAGTGAGGCTATGGCTGAATGTGCGTTTCGCTGAACTGATGCCTGCAGAGCTGGAAATACTCGCCCCCAGTGGATAGCAGCTGCTCATGCCGGCCATCCTCGACGATCCGGCCATCCCGAATCACCAGGATACGGTCGGCATGCTGGATGGTCGACAGACGATGGGCGATTACCAGGGTGGTGCGGTTTTTCGTCACCTCCCGCAAGGCGGCCTGGACATGCTGTTCCGACTCCGCATCCAGCGCCGAGGTCGCCTCATCCAGCAGCAGGATGGGAGCGTCCTTGATCAGCGCCCGCGCGATGGCAAGCCGCTGACGCTGCCCACCGGAGAGCCTGACCCCATCCTCGCCGATCATGGTATCGAATCCCTCCGGCAGGCCCTCGATAAACTCCAGCGCATGGGCATCCCTGGCGGCACCTAACAGCTGCTCCTCGCTCACCTCGCCGGCGGCGCCGTAGCGGATGTTGGCGGCTACGGTGTCATCGAACAGCACCGACTCCTGCCCCACATAGGAGAGGTTTCTCCTCAGGCCCGTCAGGCTCAGCGCCTGGATATCCACCCCATCGATCAGGATGCGACCACTGGCGGGCAGATAGAAACGCGGCACCAGATTGGCGATTGTGGTCTTGCCCCCACCCGAATGCCCCACCAGCGCCACGGTCGTCCCGGGCTCCACCTCAAAACTGACCGAACTGAGCACATCCCGCTCGGTCTTGGGGTAACGGAATGTGACCTGGTCAAAGGTGATACGCCCATCCACCCGCTCCAGTTGCATGACCCCAGTGTCCGCCTCAGGCAGCTCATCCACCAGGGCAAACACCGTCTGGGCCGCCGCCAGCCCCCGTTGCAGGGGCTGATTGATACTGGTCAACCGCTTCATGGGCGAAAACAGCAGGCCAATGGCCACCATCAGGGAAACGAATCCGCCCACCGTCAGCTCTCCCGCGGCGGTCTGATGGGTGCCCACATAGACCAGCAGGGCGAACATCAGGGCGCCGATGAACTCTACCAGGGGCATGTGGATAGAACCGGCCACCTTGTTCTTCATGTTGTAGCGCCGCACCCAGTTGGCCCGGCCCATGAAGCGCTCTCTTTCATACGGCTGCCCGCCGAAGATCTTGATCACCTTCTGTCCGCGCACGCTCTCCTCCAACACATGGGTCAGGTTGCCCATGGTCTCCTGCAGGGCCAGGTTGAGCCGGCGCAGGCGCAGGGCCAGCAGGCGCACCGTCACTATGATCACCGGCAGGGTGATCAGTACCGACAGGGTCAGCAGCCAGTTCAGGTAGAGCATATAGGCCAACAGACCGACCACGATGATGCTGTCCTTCACCAGGGTGGTGAGTACCTGGGTGGCGGCCGTGGTGACCTGTTCCACGTTATAGGTCACCTTAGAGATGATGTTACCCGTGGTGTTGGCATCGAAATAGCCATTCGGCAGGGTCAGGATGCGTTCGATCATGCCGGCCCGCAGATCGAGCACCACCTTGCCCGAGACCCACTCGAAGGCGATATTACTGAGAAAATTCATCGTCCCGCGGACGGAGAAGAGGATCAGCAACAGGATCGGCGACCAGAAGATGGTGACCGGGTCCTTTTCCACGAAACTGCCGTCCAGCATGGGCTTCAAGAGCAGCGGGATGGCGGGCTCGGTCAGGGCCATCAGCACCATCGCCGCCAGACCGCCGGCGAACTGCCGCCAGTAGGGACGCACCTGCCTCAGCAGACGCAGATAGAGTTCCCGCCCGGTCATGCCGGCTCACCCGCTGCCAGCGGAAGGCAGCATACCCTGCCGGCCAGCATCGGGTCACCGGCCACCGGCACCCGGGCAGCAGCTAAATTCGGCAGTTGAAATTGCATCAAACAGTTAACATGAGTGGACGAATCGTCCTATATTAGGCACCCTCTCCGCCGTGAACAAGAAAAACCATTTTTTTCATTAGTTGGCTGATGACACACAAGAAAACTTCTACTGCCTCACCCCGCTACTGGCCTACCTGGCTTGGCGTGCTGCTGCTCTGGTCGATCGCCAAGTTCCTACCCTATACGGCAGCTGTTTGGCTTGGCCGTAAAATGGGCAGACTCGGCTACCGCCTGGCTGACCGCCGCCGGCATATCGCCGAGGTTAATCTGGCATTGTGTTATCCCGATAGGACGGATGCACAGCGGGACCGGCTGACGCTGAGACATTTTGAGTCGCTGGGAATCGGTCTGCTGACGACGGGTTTTGCCTGGTGGGCTAGGGATAAAAAACTATTGAACGATCCGTTGCTAATCGAACCTCTCAGGAACGCATGTAAAGAGATTGGCTATGACTTTATTTAGAGGAGGATGTTCATAGCGCTCACCTCAGTACAGTGAGGAGAAAACTGGCTGTGGTGCCGACAAAGCGGTCATTCTGGCTCAGGGTAGTTAGTCAGTACTTTCAATCAATCAATCGATGGTTTCTTGCTTGACAGGTTACTATAGCCGCTACCACCCTATAGCGGACATATTGGAAATTAATACGATAGGAAGAAATCGACCCTCAGAACATCTAGACTGTTGCATTTTGGATTGGCCACAGAACACATATCGGTAGTTTATCTAACAGAAAAACACGACGTGAAGAAAGATCATAGCTTATGTGACGAGGTAAACAATACGTAGAACTGTCCAATAAATATATCTCAAATCCGATTCATACTAAGTTTTTACTACAGTTTCTGGCCTTTTCGTGTATTCATAGTCATCTGCATTTTGGAATTACTGGTGATTGTTACGATCTCTGTTTTCAGCACCTAGAAAGAATAAAAATTTAAAATTTAATCTTAACAACTTTTACCATGACAAGCCCAACAGAAATCATGAGTCGAAGAATAGTAAGAACGTATTACCTGTTAGTCGTTATCATGGCGTCGTTCGTGATTATCGTATCATGTCGCGCAAGTGAACAGTCACAATCTCCCATGGATATTTGGTATGAGGATGTTGAATCCAATCAACTTGAAGCAGGTGTTTCGCTGGAGCAACCGAATGCTTTTAACGAAAAACCTTTAACCGAGTTGGCGAGAGAAGGTAACACGCACATATATCGCTTTTCGTGTTTTCCTAGTCATGGTCCGGATGTAAGTATCAGGCTCCAGATCAACGCAGCAGGAAGTGGGATCATCTTTCTCAAGCAGTTGGATAGTAGAGATTCACAGGTAATACGGTCCCAACCCCAGTATACCGTGGAACATAGCGATATTTCTCGATTCCTTGCGTTGTTGAAGTCCATGGATTTTTGGAATATGCAAATTGGCGATCTGCTACACCCAAATCTTGATGGTAGTACGTGGGTGCTGGAAGGCATAAAAAAAGGTGTTTTTCACGCTATCACTCGTTGGAGCCCAGAGCCTGGTGAGTTCCGTGATGCTATGCTTCTTCTGCTTAGCTACGCAGGTTTGGATACGTGCGAAACTTTTGGTCTACTCGGTCAATATGAGCTACACAAACTGGAGTATTTGGGTTTCCTTTCAAGCGGTGACCCACCACTAAATTTTGGTATCGTAAAGACACCCGATGGACTCTTGGAGAGGGTTAGGTCTGGAGATGGGATGGGCGCTCATTATGGAATGGTAAAAAAAGTAACTGAAGGTTATATCGAAATAGTTGAATTTGTCCTGAATGGTCGTGGTGAAAGGAAGGAAAGACGCAGTCGCCTTAATAGAAGTGACTCATATGAGCGGCGTAATTCATCTGTTAAGTAATTCGAACGGTTTTCCTTCTTTTTACAGTTGGCAAGGCCTTCTCGTTATCGTCAACTACTTCTAATCAGCGGTTGACGACGTTGGCAGGCAGATATTTTTTAGAAAATCCTTGATGAGCGAGCCATGAATGGCGCTCGTAATATTTGATTATAGCCGTGAGTCTGCTTAGGACGGGTACCACCCTAAAGGAGACATCAGAAAAAGCTGTCTGATTGATGAGGGATAATCAAAAAACAGCTGGTGATAAAAATGGCTGCAGCATGAAAGCAATGGGATGGACTCCTCCTTCCCCAGATCGGCATCTAGGTGCCAGACTGGAAGTGTAGTCACCAGTCACTGAAGAGGAGGAGTCCACCATGAAGCTTATGCGCGTAGGCGTTGATTTGGCAAAAAATATCTTCCAGGTACATGGCGTTGACCGACACGAGCAACCAGTGTGGCGTCGGCGGTTTACTCGAAAGAATTGGTTCAAGGTGTTACTTGAGGCAGTTGAACCAGGCTGTGAGATCGGCATTGAGGCTTGCAGCGGTTCACACCACTGGGCACGCCAGCTGCA
>JBDLIF010000056.1:0-10497 GCA_039714955.1 Pseudomonadota bacterium
ATTATGAGTCCCCTGCTCTAACCAACTGAGCTATGGGCCCGTGAAAAAATACACGGATTTTAGCAGAAAATAGTAGAAGGGCACCCGCTGCAGGATGCCCTTTTATGTTTCTGCTGCTATTCGTTATCCAGGAAGCTGCGCAGACGATCTGAGCGGGAGGGATGGCGTAGTTTACGCAGTGCCTTGGCTTCGATCTGGCGGATGCGTTCACGGGTCACATCGAACTGCTTGCCCACCTCTTCCAGGGTGTGGTCGGTATTCATGTCGATACCGAAACGCATACGCAGCACCTTGGCTTCCCGGCCGGTCAGGCCCGACAGCATGTTCTGGGTGGCTTCGCTCAGACCCTCCATGGTGGCGGATTCGACCGGTGAAACCACGCCGGAGTCCTCGATAAAGTCACCCAGATGGGAGTCTTCGTCATCACCGATGGGGGTCTCCATGGAGATCGGTTCCTTGGCGATCTTCAGGACCTTGCGGATTTTGTCCTCCGGCATTTCCATCCGTTCCGCCAGCTCTTCCGGGGTGGCCTCACGGCCCATCTCCTGAATCATCTGGCGGGAGATACGGTTGAGTTTGTTGATGGTCTCGATCATGTGTACCGGGATACGGATGGTGCGCGCCTGATCCGCGATGGAGCGGGTGATGGCCTGCCTGATCCACCAGGTGGCATAGGTGGAAAACTTGTAGCCGCGGCGGTATTCGAATTTGTCCACCGCCTTCATCAGGCCGATGTTGCCTTCCTGAATCAGATCGAGGAATTGCAGTCCACGGTTGGTGTACTTTTTGGCGATGGAGATAACCAGACGCAGGTTGGCCTCAACCATCTCCTTTTTGGCGCGGCGGGCTTTGGCCTCACCAATAGACATCTTGCGGTTGATCTCTTTGATCTCACCGATGGTGAACAGGCAGTCGTGTTCGATTGTCGCCAGACGTTTCTGGGCACGCTGAATCTCAGTGGCGTGTTCCTTGAGTGCCTCGGAGTAAACCTTGCCCTTGTCGATCTGCTCCTGAATCCACTGCGGGTTGGTCTCATTGTCCGGGAAAGAGACGATGAACTCCTTGCGTGGCATCTTGGCCATGTTAACGCAGAGGTTCAGGATGATCCGTTCCTGATTACGAATGCGTTCAATGGTGTGACGCAGCGTGGCAACCAGCTTGTGGAAGGTGACCGGAACCAGTTTGAACTCAAGAAAGGATTCCGCGACCGCATCCAGGGCCTTTTGCGTTTTGGCGTCACTGCGTCCATGTTTTTTCAGGGCGCTGCAAAGCGCCTTATAACGCTTGCGCAGGACTTCAGCTTTTGCCGCAACCTCTTCCGGGTCCGGTCCGGTATTCTCTGGTTCACTGTCGTCGTCATCCGTATCTGACGCTGACTTGGCTTGTTCGGCCTCGGCCTTTTTCTGGGCTGTATTGACGGGTACGGGAATCTCATCAGATTCGTTAGGATCAACAAACCCGCTGGTGACATCGGTCAAACGGATATCACCCTCCTTGATCCTTTCGAACAGATTAATCAGCATTTCGATCGTGACAGGGAAGGTGGCGAGCGCGGCGGAGACCTGATGCAGCCCTTCCTCGATGCGTTTTGCAATGCGTAACTCACCCTCCCGGGTCAGCAGCTCTACCGTGCCCATCTCGCGCATATACATGCGCACAGGGTCCGTGGTACGGCCAAATTCGCTGTCGACACTGGCAAGTGCGGCAGCCGCGGCCTCGGCGGCGTCTTCATCCGGGGTGACGGCGTTATCGCTGAGCGTGTTGTCTTCCAGATCGGGGGCCGATTCGTGTACCGTGATCCCCATGTCGTTGATCATACGAACGATATCTTCGATCTGTTCCGGCTCAACGATACCCTCTGGGAGGTGGTCGTTGACTTCCGCGTAGGTCAAGAAGCCTTGCTCCTTACCCTTTGCAATCAGTTGTTTTAGCTGGGATTGCTGTTGTTCCTGATTCATCTCTTACCTTGAAAATCGATAGGCACCATCACCTACAAAAAGAACTCGCCATTCTATCATGGTTTTGACTGTGACTGCACCTGTTTTGATCTCGATCCGCCTAGCATTTATTCCTTCCTATTGTTTCTCAGGTTCATGTGAGCCGGGAAAACGTTGTTTAAGTTGGGCCAGTGTTTCAGCGGAAAGTTCGCTGGGTTTGAGATTTCCAAGAATAGGTGCGCTTTGCTTCATATATTGCTGATTCAGTTTTCTCAACGCGTCTTTCAATTCTGCCTCAGGATCCAGGCCGGGAATATCAAACCGGTAATTGGCGAGTTTGTTTAGATGAGGGAACTCCGGCGTGCCTCGCCAACGCTCCAATAGAGCGGCTTTGTTAAGCGTAGGATGAGAACGGATTATTTCAAGTAATTGCCTTAAAAATGGGATGCCGGGCGTATCCCATTTTGTCCAATGATCGTCAATTTCATCCGCGGTCGTGACCAGCGAAGGTCGATCGAGCAACAGGGCTATTGCCATGCGGATAGGTGTAGGTCGCGGTTTCTTGTACTCCGACCCCGACCTTGCGGTTTGTCTGTTAGTGAATTTTGTCTTGTCCAGACTGATGGAGTCGATCCCGACCAGCTTTTCCAGATGTTGGAACAGCATGCGCCGAAACACACCTTGAGGGATTTTCCCCAGCAGGGGTTTTGCCCGTTCCGCCAGGTTGGCGCGACCGTCGATGGAGTCCATGCGCACCTGGGCTGAGAGGTGGTCGAACAGAAACTGGGAAAGCGGTGGGGCGTCATCGATGCGTCGTTGAAAGTTCTCTGTTCCTTCCCGCCGTACCAGGGTATCCGGGTCTTCGCCCTCCGGGAGAAAGAGAAACCGCGCCTCCCGGCCGTCCCGCATCACGGGCAGGGATGTCTGCAGCGCCTTCCAGGCGGCATCCCGGCCGGCACGGTCCCCATCGAAGCAGAAGACTACCTGCGGGCAGGTGCGAAAGATCAGCTCCAGATGCTCCTTTGATGTGGCGGTGCCCAGGGTGGCCACACTGTTGCGTATACCGAACTGGGCCAGGGCTACAACGTCCATATAACCCTCCACCACGAGAAGCCGTTCAATTTTACGCAGTGCCTTTCTGGCCTCGTACAGGCCGTAGAGTTCACGGCCTTTGTGGAATACGGGGGTCTCCGGGGAGTTGAGGTATTTGGGTGAATCCGCTTCACTCAATACCCGCCCGCCGAACCCGATTACCCGGCCCCGCTGATCGCGGATGGGAAAGATGATGCGGTTACGGAAGCGATCGTAACGCTTGTCGGTCTCGGGTTCGGAGATGAGACCAGCCTCCCGCAGTTGCGAGATGGCGAGATCCGTGTTGCCCAGCGCCTTTAGCAGATTGTCCCAGCCCGGGGGTGCATAACCCATGCCGAAACCGGCGGCGATCTCTCCGCTCAAGCCGCGACCTTTCAGGTAGTTCACCGCCTCTTCGGCCTGGGGGTGTTCCCGCAGTTGGCGTTGAAAGAAACCGGCGGCCTGTTCCAGCAGGGTGTAGAGCGGGCGCAGGTCAGGGCCCTGCTGGAAGCCCGCTTCCCGCGGGACCTCGATACCCACCAGACCGGCCAGCTCCTCGATGGCATCGACAAAGTCCAGGTTGTCGTAATCCATGAGGAAGCCGATGGCTGAACCATGGGCGCCGCAGCCGAAACAGTGATAAAACTGCTTTTCGCTGCTTACCGTGAAGGAGGGGGTCTTTTCGTCATGGAAGGGGCAGCGGGCCTGGTACTCCTTCCCGGTCCGTTTGAGGGGAACGCGTCGGTTGATGACGTCGACGATGTCGACGCGGTTGATCAGGTCATCAATGAATTGCGGTGGAACTCTGCCGCCCATGGGTTTGGATGGCCTGTCAGCTAGGGAGAGTTATCAATAGAATAGCTGAAACCAGCCAGCTTGGGTGGTAGAGGGATCAGCCGCTGAGCTTCTGTTTGACCAGTCCACTGACCTGACCCAGGTCGGCCCGGCCCTGCATCCTGGGTTTCAGCTGGCCCATCACCTTGCCCATATCCTGCATGCCGCTGGCGCCTGTCGCCGAGATAACCTCGTCGATCATGGCCAGGATCTCCTCGTCGCTCAGGCCTGCCGGCAGGTAGTCCTGGATGACGGTGATCTCACTGAGTTCCTGCGCAGCCAGCTCGGCACGTCCAGCCTGTTCATACTGCGTGATGGAGTCCCGCCGCTGCTTGATCATCTTGTCCAGGATAGCCAGGACCTGGCTATCGTCCAGCTCGATACGCTCGTCGACCTCACGCTGCTTGATGGCGGCGGTGATCAGGCGCAAGGTGGCCAGGCGAGACTTGTCCTTCGCCTTCATGGCGGCCTTTACATCATCCTGGATGCGTTGTTTCAGCATGGTGATTGAGGTCCGGTGTGGACAGCGGTCAACTGACGGGTATTAGTACTGGCGTTCCCAGCGACGATTTTCCCGGGAGACCTTTTTCATGGTGCGTTTAACCGCGGCGGCGGCCTTGCGCTTACGTTCCCAGGTGGGTTTTTCGTAGAATTCGCGGCGGCGGACTTCGGCGAGCACGCCGGCCTTCTCGCAGGAGCGCTTGAAACGGCGCATGGCAACTTCAAAAGGTTCGTTCTCTTTGACGCGTACGTTAGGCATCTATGCTGGTTCCTCGATTCTGTTAAGCTTTCTCAACCGGATGAAAGGCGCGAATTCTACTCATTGGCGTGCCGGTTTGCAAAGGTATCGGTCAATTTAAGACTTTATTATCAGGAAAATGCGGGTATTAGGCATAGAAACCTCCTGTGACGAGACAGGCGTGGCGGTGTTCGACAGTGCGCGGGGTCTGCTGGGGCATGCCCTGCACAGTCAGACCGATGTCCATGCGGAGTACGGGGGCGTGGTGCCTGAGCTGGCCTCCCGGGACCATGTACGCAAGGTGTTGCCCCTGCTGCGGGGAATGTTACACGAGACGGGGATCGCCCCCGGCTCGATCGATGGCATCGCCTATACCGCGGGTCCGGGGCTGGTGGGTGCGTTGTTGGTGGGGGCGGCCGTGGGGCGCAGTCTGGCCTGGTCCTGGGGGCTGCCCGCGGTGGCGGTTCACCACATGGAAGGGCATCTGCTGGCCCCCATGCTGGAGCCGGTGCCGCCGGAGTTCCCGTTTGTCGCACTGCTGGTATCCGGCGGGCATACCCAGTTGGTGAAGGTTGCCGGGGTGGGTCAATATCGACTGCTCGGGGAATCCCTGGACGACGCGGCGGGTGAGGCGTTCGACAAGACCGCCAAGCTGCTTGGCCTGCCTTACCCGGGTGGGCCGGAACTGGCACGCTCGGCCGAGCGGGGGGATTCGCAGAGATACCACTTTCCCCGTCCCATGATCGACCGGCCGGGTCTGGACTTCAGCTTCAGCGGTCTGAAGACCTTTGCCCTGAATACCCTGCAGGCCGCCCAGCGGGATGAGGGGCAACCCATTCCGCAGCAGACCCGGGCCGATATCGCCCGGGCCTTTGAGGATGCGGTGGTCGATACCCTGCTGATCAAGTGCCGGCGGGCGGTACGCCAGACCGGCATCAAGACCCTGGTGATGGCCGGCGGGGTCAGCGCCAACCGGCGTCTGCGGGAGCGGATCGGCGAGATGATGCACAAGGAGGGCGGCTCCGCCTACTACCCAAGGCCGGAGTTCTGCACCGACAACGGGGCGATGATCGCCTATGCGGGTTGCCAACGCCTGCTGGCGGGGCAGCATGAAGCATTGGAATTTTCCGCCCGTTCACGCTGGCCGATGGATACATTGAGTGCGGCAGCAAAGGTCTAGCTGATTACACCCAATACTCAGCCAGGATACGCGATGTTACGACTTTTACGTTCGCGATATCTGAACCCGGTCTGAAAGACACGCCGTGAATACATCCATGTAGGCTCGGCTGCGGCCTCCATGCCGCAGACGGTCTTTCAGACTGGGTCCAGATATCGCTTTGACCATATTGTAAAATTTCATTGCTTCCAGCATGGGATCGTTGCTGAGTCTTGGACGTAATCGGGAAGATCTAAACAGAAACCGGTCTTTTTGAAAGCTCCCCGGCGCTCTCCCGCACCAGTTTCGGCACCAGATAGCCTGGCAGTCTAGCCAACAGCTGCCGGTAGATTGCCTGGGTTCTTGCCTCCGCTACCTCGAAATGGGCAGCCCCTGTCACCCGGTCGAGCAGGTGCAGGTAGTAGGGCAGCACGCCGGCGGCAAAGAGTCCTTCGCTGAGTGAGGCCAAGGTCTCCGCTGCATCGTTTATCCCCCGGAGCAGGACCGTCTGGTTCAGTAGCAGACTGTTGGTCTCTTTGAGTCCGGCCAGGGCAGAGATAACCGGGCCGGATAACTCATTGGGATGGTTCGCATGAATTACGACCACGCTCTGCAATGGAGAGTCATTCAACAGGGCCAACAACTCTGGTGTGATGCGTTCCGGCAATACCACCGGCAGGCGGGTATGCAACCTCAAACGGCGCAGCTGGGGAATCTTGCTGAGCTGTTCCAGCCAGGTGGCCAGTTTGGCGTCATTCACCATGAGTGGATCGCCACCACTGAGGATCACCTCGTTGATGCTGGGATCCGCTCTCAGATAGTCCAGAAGCCGATTCCACTGGCGGGGTGATGCCATACCCCCAGCATAAGGATAGTGTCGCCGGAAGCAGTAGCGGCAATGCACCGCGCAGGCGCCGGTGGCGATGATCAGGGCCCGGCCATGATACTTATGCAATACCCCGGGAGTGACCTGTGCCTCCAGATCCCCCACCGGATTGGCGTTGAATCCCTGCTGTTGCCGCAGCTCGATGGCCTGCGGCAGTACCTGCAGCAGCAGGGGATCCCGTGGATCACCCTTGCTCATCCGGGCGGCAAACCCCCTCGGGACCCGCAAGCCGAACTGTTTGATGGTCGCTCCCGTGCATCCTGCACCCGCGACACTTGAACATCCCTGTTCGGCGCTTTGCTGGGCCGGGTCGAACTGGCTGGGCTCAAGTTTCAGGTAGCTCAGCAGCTCATCCAGATTGGTGAATGCCTCGTTCAGGGCCTGTTGCCAATGCAGCGCCTGCAAACTTGCTTCACTCTCAGGTATGATGGCCGCCGCAATCGGTATGTTTCGTGAGGATGACATGGCTAACTATAGTACCAATGAGTTCAAGGGTGGTCTGAAAATTATGTTGGACGGAGACCCTTGCTCCATTATTGAAAATGAATTTGTGAAGCCAGGCAAAGGCCAGGCCTTCAACCGGGTGAAGATCCGTAACCTGATAACCGGGCGGGTGCTGGAAAAGACCTTCAAGTCGGGGGAGTCGGTGGAAGGGGCCGATGTGCATGAAACCGAATTGCAGTACCTCTACACCGATGGTGAGTTCTGGTATTTCATGGACACGGAGAGCTTCGAGCAGGTCAGTGCCGATGCCAAGGCCTTGGGCGATACGGTGAAATGGCTGAAGGAGCAGGATATGTGTACGGTTACCCTGTGGAACGGTACGCCGATCAACGTAGAACCCCCGAAATTCGTGGTGTTGACCATTACCGATACCGATCCGGGCCTCAAGGGTGACACCTCCGGCAGCGGTGGCAAACCGGCGACCCTGGAGACCGGTGCGGTGGTCCGCGTACCCCTGTTCGTGCAGATCGGAGAGGCGATCAAGGTCGATACCCGCTCCGCTGAATATGTCTCCCGGGCCAAGGAGGAGTAATCCCCTGCATGCCTGTCACGGAAGTCTGGCGCCCGTCCGCCTCCCTTGACATTCTCAGGGCCCGGGCGGAGCTGCTGGCCAGGATGAGAGCCTTCTTCAGACAGGCTGGGGTCATGGAGGTCGAGACACCGGCCTGCTCCCATTTCGGGGTGACCGATCCCGCCATCGAGAGTTTTACCACCCGTTATACCGGTCCAGCCGCCGCCAAGGGCGAGCGGCTCTATCTGCACAGCTCGCCGGAATTTCCCATGAAGCGCCTGCTGGCCGCCGGAAGCGGGCCGATCTACCAGGTCTGCAAAGTGTTTCGCGGCGGTGAGCTGGGGACCAGACACAATCCCGAGTTCACCCTGCTGGAGTGGTATCGCCCGGGCTTCGATCACCTGGATCTGATGGCTGAGGTGGCCGAACTGGTGAACGGCCTGCAGCCCGAGCAGTTGGCGGTGGAGCGGCTGACCTATGCAGAGGCCTTTCAGCGGTATCTCGCGATCGATCCCCACGCCGCCAGTTTGGATGAACTACGCTATTGTGCAATCGATAACGGCATCGCGGGCGCTGAAGGACTTGCGCTGGAGCATGTAGATGGCTGGCTCGATCTGTTGCTGAGTCATATCATCGAGCCCCGGCTGGGTAAAGGGCGGATGACCTTTCTGCACGATTACCCGGCCACTCAGGCCGCCTTGTCGAGGGTCAGGGCAGGGGACCCACCGGTGGCGGAGCGTTTCGAGCTCTACCTGAATGGCATGGAGATCGCCAACGGTTTTCACGAATTGACCAACGCGGCGGAGCAGCGAAAACGTTTCGCACAGGACAATAGAGAGAGAGTCTCACAAGGTCTAGCGGTAGTGCCCATGGATACACACCTGCTCTCCGCGTTGCAGGCTGGCCTGCCCGACTCCGCCGGTGTGGCATTGGGCATCGATCGACTGTTGATGTACCTCACCCGAAAAAAGGCTATCCGGGAGGTTCTAGCCTTTCCTTACGGGATTGCTTGAAAACAGTTTGCAAAGAAAGTGTGAGATGAAAGGATGTAATCCAGATTTCCTGATTACGTAGGTTTTTCTTTTGGTGTTTATACAACGATGAAGAGAAAAAAAAGAGTCTTATCCGATGAGGATTTTGAACTGAAAGAGTCATTGGTACCGGATATAGGATTGGGGTTGTTTGCCCGCAGGACCATCTATAAAGACGACACCATTGGCCCCTACACGGGCATAGTTGTCACGGATGATCAGGCCAATGAGGAGCCATACAACACATCTCACTATATGTTATGGGTCTGTAAGGACTGCAATATCGTCTCGGAAGGTGATACAGCCTGTTATACCCGTTATATCAATCATAGCGATAAACCCAATGCACGATTCGTGGTCTCCACCCGTTGGAAAACGGCACGGGTGGTCGCCATAAAAAGGATCCTGCGGGGAGAGGAGCTGTTTCTTGATTACGGACCCTGGTTCTGGGAAGCGTCCGGGATAGAAAAAATTCCTTGATCTACAGCCTGCAGACCAGCCTTTTCGGTGCGTTCCCGGTCGCGTAGGGCGTTATCGAGATAGACCAGCATCACCACACCAAATTCGGCGGCTACCCCGGCCAGCGCGATGAAGCCCACGCCCACCCCCACCAACGGCTCATTTACTTGATTATCTTATTGCTGGACGGACACTGGTAAGTTGCATTCAATGCATTCACTTTCTACACTTCTCTTTATCAGAGGATTTCAGAGGTAATCGACCATGGCTATGCTGACCATCCGTAATCTCGACGAAGAGGTGAAGGGACGGCTTCGGATGAGGGCAGCACAACATGGCTGTTCCATGGAGGAAGAGGCAAGGAAGATCCTGCGCCAAGCCCTGTCTGGAAAGGCGCCTGAAAAAGGACTGGCCAGTCGCATTCATCAACGGGTGATGAAGACAACCGGCGGTCTGGAACTGGAGCTACCGTCACGCTCCCAACCCCGCCCGGCCCCTGACTTTTCAACCGGCGGTTCATGATTCTGCTAGACACCAATGTGCTGTCCGAACTGATGAAATCAGTGCCGGAACCGGCAGTGATTCATTGGCTGGATGCACAGCTGGATAACCAGGTTTTCCTATCGGCCATCACCAGAACCGAGATTGAACTTGGCATTGCCTTGTTACCGGACGGAAAGCGCAGGGACCTGTTTACGGGCTTGGCCAGCTCCCTGTTCGACGAGTTTCAGGACCGCATCCTCCCCTTTGATGCAAGTGCGACCTCTTACTATGCCAACCTGGTTGCAACCGCCCGCAAGTCCGGTCGCACCATCTCGGTGGAAGATGCCCAGATCGCCGCCATCACCCAGGCCAACCGATTGACTCTGGCAACGCGCAACAGCAGGGATTTCGAGTTCATTCCCGGTTTTTCGCTGATCAATCCGTGGACAGCTGCTGGATAGACAGTTCAGCCTGTCAATCATCACCCAAACAACTCAGAAGCGGCGTGGAACAGTGCTGAATGCAAAAAAACTGGGTCAGGTCTTTCCTTTTGCCTTTCATGCCTGTGCAGTGTTAGGAAATCCAAAATCGCCACAGTGATTGGAACCTACCATGGATTCCTGGTTCTGAACGGCTGCTTCAGGCGCCTATGTATAGAATATGCATGCCCTGACGCACGCAGGCACAGTGGTCGGCTCCACAACTATACATAGTTAGGAACTTTACATAGAGGCGCAAGGCTGCTCTTCGTTGTCCACAGTTTGAAGTTGCGTTGTAAAAAAATAGGTGATTAGCCCCATCTCTCAGCTGGGCCTCGGCGGTGGGGATAGGCTGCCGAAACACGCTGTAAATACGTCCGTGTACGCTCCACGGCGGCATCCAT
>JBDLIF010000057.1:0-10441 GCA_039714955.1 Pseudomonadota bacterium
CGAGTCGAGACCATAGCCCTCCTTGGCCTTGCCCGACTCCACTGCCCGGATCGATGGCAGAATCACGCGAATGTCTTCGAATTGTGCCGCGGCAACCTGCTGCATCGCCTTGTCCAGCAGGCCTTGATCGACGAACTGGCGTATCTGGCTTCCATCCTTCCAGGCTTCTACCCCCCAGGCCGCATTTTTCTGGAGAATGGCGAGGTGTTCCGCGTTCAGTTCCAAACTGATGTCGTGCAGCGATTTCGCACCGAAATTCGGGTCTATTCCTACGGCTGTCATGAGGGTTTCAGGCTTATAGTCGAGCTGTGTATCGTCGATGTACCAGCGCATCACCCTGTCTGGGTGGCGGGAAAAAAAGTCCCATGCGCGCACCAGGGCGACGAGAAACTGGACAGCGGCCTCGGGATGTTTGGCGATGAACTCGTCAGAGATGGCAACCACGCTCAACGTGCGCGTTTCGGTCAGACTGCGGGCAAGTCCCTCAAGCTCAAAGCTCGACACGTTAGGGTCCCAGATGACCGCGGCATCGATATCCTCCCAAGTCTCGATACCGCCCGCCAGCACACGACGACGGATCTCGAGGATATCTAGATCGACGTTCTTGACATCCTTGTCCGGATCCAGGCCTGCTGCCTGCTGTTCAAGAATCGCCTCCCGGTGGGCCGTCGAACCAAAGGGGCTGGCCACGGTCTTGCCCCTCAGGTCATTGATCTTCTTGATGGGTGATTTCGGGGGCACGATGTAGACCATCCTGCCGTAGTTGATGCGGGCCACGATCTTCCATTTACCTCCACGCGCGATCAGATTGATCACGGGTTGATCGCCGGCGAAGAAGGCATCGAGTTTGCCCGCGAGGGCGGCTTCGACCTCCGGCGTGCCATAACTGAACGGAACGAGACTCGGGTCCAGCCCGTGTCTTGCCAATACGTCGGTTCGCTTTAGAACCTCCGTGATAATCGCTGACCCCGCAGCCGGGATCTGCCAGCCGATCCGGATCGGTACAGGCGCTTCGAGCGCCTCAGCGGCCTTGCTTTCCCCGGACAGGATTACCAGGAGGGTGAATACTCCGGCACAGATTATCTCGAGTGCATGCTTAGACCTCATATCCCACCTCTGTCGTTCCAAGTGTCAGACTCAATCCTTGCTCGCATGACATGCAACGCCCTTTGCCGTACAGCGATTCGCCTAAATGCGCACCTCCTGTTGGACGATCTCTCGGGCGATGCGTTTGAGGCAGGTATGAATCCGCTTCAGGTTCTCCAGCACCGTCATCTCCATGCGTATGATTTCGATCTGCTCTGGGCCTGTCTCTGCCAGGACTTTTGACTTCGGTTCCAGGGCCTCAGCAATGAGAGGGTCGATGTCCGCCATAATGGTGAGGACATCAGCCGCAGCGCTTTGATCGGCATCTCTGACCGCGCGAATCGTGGTCTCCAGCGTTGCCTCGACCTTGTCGCCAAGCTCACGGAAGGCGCGGCTAAGCATCTTCAACCGGCACATCCTCAGGTAAGGTGAATGGCGAGGTCAGGCTCAATGCCCTCATCCAGATTGCGCCACCCTGGTGGCGACCGATACGCGCCTTTTCGTAGATGTAGTCGTACAAGTCATCGGCGTCGGCTTCCGGAACCACCACATCGACTCTCCTCACCAGGGTCGGTTCGGGCAGTTCACCGAATTTCGTCACCACGTCTGCGAGGATGGCCTCGCCAAGACAGCTTATGCTGTTGGCCCGGAAGATTTTCTTCTCGTCACGAAGAGCGCGTATCAGCTTCTTGTCGCTGCCATCATTGGGCAGCACACAGGTGATGAGTTTGCAGGCTTCGCGAGGCGCCGACTGATCGCCATGCGGTGCGCCTTTCATCCCTGCTGCTCGCTCATGTCCAGATCTTCCAGCATATCCTTCGGGATATAGGTGGAAGCCTTCTCCAGCGGCATGATGTAGATGAAGCCTCTGCCCGGCACATCCATATCCGCGGCCCGGTAGAGCGTGTCATACACCAGATCCCGTTGTTCGGATGAGACCAGGATGTTGATCACCTCCTTTTCCGCCTCAACAGCAATGCCGAGTATGCCCAGGCGCTCGCGCGCGCCAGTCCCCATGGCGTGATAACTGATGGCGCCGGTCGTTGCACCCACATCCCGTGCCGCTTTCAGGATAACTTCGCTGAAACCGCTCTGGACCACACAGGTGAGCAGGAATACATCGGTTAGATAGGTAATTTTATGCTCACTCATAGGATGCCCTCCGCTTCCTGTTCATGGGTCACTTCAGGTGACCGGACTGCCGCTCTGGTTTGCATCCTGACCTTGCGGCGCGCCCACAACCCGGTGATCATCACCGAGATTATGGGGCCGATGGATGCCATGCAAAGGATCCCGAAGCCTTCCACGGCATGTGTGGCGTTGCCGAGCCCCAAGCCCATCGCGAGTACCAGTGGAACGGTGATGGGACCCGTGGTGACACCGGCACTGTCCCAGGCCACATTCACGAATTCCTCGGAGGAGACAAACGTCAGTCCCATGGCCAGAAGATAGCCGGGTAGAATGAGCCAGGCCAGTGGCAGGTCAAAAATCAGCTTGGCAACGCCGACAGCGATACCAAACCCAACGCCTACAGATACTGCATTGATCAAGGTTTTTTTCTTGAACACGCCGTTTGTGAGATTCTCCGTCGTGATGCCCAAAGCATTCAACGCCGGCTCCGCCAGCGTTGCACCAAAGCCCAGGAACCAGGCAAACGCCAATACCAGGCTCAGACCCACCGCATAGACATACAGCGGAGACGCGGGTTTCCCCGCGACTTCCATGAATGCCATTGGCACCAGGCTACCGGCATTGGCCCCCAGTTTGGACAGCCCGTAGGTGAGCCCAAGATTGAAGATGCACATCCCTATGATGGTCAAGGCAATGCCATATATGATTTCACCCCGGTTATCGAGTTTTTCCTTCAATACCCAGGTGAGGACAACATACAAGAACAGCACCAGTGGCAGAATTGCCCGGATACCAAGAACCAGTTCCATGCCGGGACTGCGTTCGTACCAAGCCGGCTGCACATCCTGCACTGCTGCCCTGGCCTGTTTGGCAGCCTCGATGATCTCTTCGGGCGTCACCGTATAAGAAACATACAGGGAGAGCAGCAGTACGCCGATGATGGGAAACAGGGAAGCCAGGGTCACGATACCGAAGCCCGACAGCCCCGACTCGCCCTTACCGGCTGTCGCCGCGATACCGATTCCCAATGACAATACCAGGGGTACGGTAACCGGTCCGGTGGTGACAGCACCACAATCCCAAGCCAGTCCGATGATTTTTTGCAGTTCCGGATCAAACGTCGAGAACAGGGTGAGCCCCAGAACCGGCAACAGTGAGGCATAAATCAGGGGTTTCAGACTCCAGCCGTAGAGGAAGCGTAAGGTGCCGATCACAGCCGCCAGGCCGACACAGGCGCCGACTACCAGCACCAGCGCTTCCGACCAGGAGTTGAGCATGGCGTACAGATAGGGCGCCCGCTCCACGTCAACATTCGCGCCAGCAGCCTTCAGCGCACCGATCGCCGGCTCGGCAAAGGTCACACCTATACCCAGCAGCAGGGTAATTATCAGCACCAACGCCAGGGATGATTTTCGGGGCAGTTGGCTGCCAATGATCTTGCCGAAGGGCATCAGGCCGAATTGCAGCCCCTCCATGA
Organism: Pseudomonadota bacterium; assembly: GCA_039714955.1. Classification (GTDB taxonomy): domain Bacteria; phylum Pseudomonadota; class Gammaproteobacteria; order Chromatiales; family Chromatiaceae; genus JASJBU01. The sequence goes on from JBDLIF010000057.1 coordinate 3,695, forward strand.
AAAACATAAGTCCCACAATGACGGCAAACAGGCCGCCGGTGATTATCCAGGAGTCTGCCACCATGTGTCGCAGGAACAGGATCTGAAACAGCGCCAGGTAGAGCGCAAGCGGGACAACGGCCTTGACTTGTTCCATGAAGCGTACGGAAACATAGGGCTGCAGTAGTCTGATCGTTTCAGCGGTGTTGAGTCTGATGCGCCTTGGTGGACAGGGGATGAGGTTTCCTTCGGCATCCCGTTTCAGTTTGGGATTGAAGGCATTGAGGCTGATTTCGTTGCGTTCCGCATTCAGTAATCTTTGGAAATCCCCGAAGCGGCGGTAGTCGTTAGGCATGCGTTTCATTCCCGCGGATTATTGCTCTGTACTATTGATGCTTCGTTCGGACTGGCATCTCCAGGATCCGAAGCGCTAGCCTTATCGTATTCCGAGTCTCTTGCCCTCATCTGTGCATGTACCGAATCGTAACCGAAGTTGATTCTGAACGAAAGCCTCGAATAAGCCGATGCTCCTGGTTTCAAGGGCCTGCCATGCTAAGGCTTCTGGGAATAGAATGACATCCACGGATTTCAGCTACAATATTGCCAATCGATGGGAGCCGGCTGCTCGATGTGCTTTTACCGCATTGGTTTGTTCAGTCTTTGAGCATCGAGCTGCAATCTCCCGAGACTACTAACCCAGAATACCTACCCGAGGATGATTGCCATGGAAGAGACCACCGCGTTTATTCGCCTGATCGATGCCCTCCACACACAACCCGTACTGACGTTGTTTTTGATTCTCGGTATTGGTTACCTGATCGGAAATATCCGCATCGGTAGCTTTTCATTGGGACCGGTGGCCGGCGTCCTGTTCGCCGGGCTGGTGCTTGGCCACTTTGAGTTTCGCATGTCCGCGGGTGCCCAGGCCGTGGGCTTCGCGCTGTTCATTTTCTCGGTGGGGTATCAGGCGGGACCAAGATTCTTCGATGTACTCAGGACCGATGGATTAAAGTATTTTCTGCTCGCGATGGTGGTTGCCGGAACGGGCTTCACGGTGGCGCTTGTCGCGGCACAATTATTGTCACTGACTCCGGGCACATCCGCGGGTCTGCTGTCGGGGGGGTTGACGAGTTCTCCAACCCTCGCCGCGGCACAGGAAGCCATTCGTTCCGGTCAGATCCAGCCGCCTGAGGGTTTAACCGCCGACGCCATGATCGGCAACGTGGCTACTGGTTACGCCATCACCTATATCTTCGGCTTGGCCGGTTTGATAGCGATGATCAAGTTGATGCCTCAGGTTCTGGGGATCGACCTGGAACAAGAGGCGAGAGCGCTGGAAGTCAGTGACCAGACTTCGACGGCATCACCGCAGGCGAATATCTCACTGCGGGTTTACCGGGTGACCAACGAGGAGATCACAAAATTTACCAGTAGCCAACTCAAGGAAAAGTACTGGGACCAGACCTCTGTTGTGAGACTAAGGCGAGAGGGTGAGTTAATCCGGCTGGGGGCGGATGAATCTCTTCAGCTGGGTGATGAACTGCTCGTTCTCGCTCCGGTAGATTTTTTCACCAAGACCATATCGAGTTTCGGGGAAGAGGTCAGCCCGGAGACAGCCACTGCCCAATTTACCGAGTCGGCGCAGATTGTTGTCATCAAGAAAGAGGCTGTAGGAAAGAGCCTCCAGGAACTGGACATTGCCAGGAAGTTCGGCGTATTGCTCAAGGGCATTTCCCGGATGCAGATGGATATACCACCCACAGCGGACCTTTGCCTTCAGAAGGGTGACGTTTTAACCGTCGTGGGACCGCAGAAAAACCTTGACCTGCTGGGTGAGGTACTGGGACATGTGGAGCGTGAGATCGCGGAAACAGACATGGTCACCTTTGCCTTTGGGATTGCTGTCGGTGTCCTCATTGGGCTACTGGCGATTAATATCGGGCAACTGTCGATCGGCTTGGGTTCCGCGGGTGGTCTGCTCGCCTCGGGACTGGCGATCGGTTACCTGCGCAGCGTTTACCCTGTGTTTGGGCGCATGCCAGAGGCCGCGCGCTGGATATTGATGGAGTTCGGCCTGTTGCTGTTTATGGCAGGCGTGGGTTTGCGCGCCGGCGGAGATATCATCGAGACGTTTATGGCCGCGGGTCCCGTGCTGATATTGGCGGGTATGTTCGTCACCGCAACACCTATCATTGTGGGCTATTTTTTCGGCACCAAGCTGTTGAAGATCCATCCGGTGCTCTTGTTTGGCGGTATCACCGGGTCAATGACCAGCGGCGCCTCGCTCAGCGTGGTGACTAAGGCCGCAAAGAGTCCCATTCCGTCATTGGGTTACACTGGGGCATATGCGTTCGCCAACGTTTTGTTGACTATTGCGGGCAGCATCATCTTGTTCTTCTAGTGTCGCTTACTCCATCTTCTTGCGAAACGCCGCGGCTGCATGGCGGTTGGTCGGGTAGAGCCGTTTCTCTCCAATCAATTCCAGCAGATGATAATGCGCCAGTAGAGCTGAGGTCGGTCGATTGGCGCGGCTCATGGCAACTGTCACACCACGGTCGTTCAGCCAGGTCAGAACCTGGTGCAGGGTTTCCGCGCCGGTGGTGTCGATATCCACCATCGCCTCCGCATCCAGTACGAGCCAGTTGACGGGTGTCGCGGCCTGGGCGACCAGATTCTCAATCTCCTCTTCAAAGAGCGTGGCATTGGCGAAATAGAGCGGCGCACCGAAACGATAGACGATCAACCCGGGAATATCGGAGCCGTGCTCTATCTCCCCCGGCACAAAATGGCTGCCATCCGGCGCTTCCCGCAACACCCAGGTGCCGGGCCGTGACGCCCGCCGGAGCACATCGATGGTGGCCAGCAGAAAGGCGATGATGACAGCCTTTAGCGGCCCGAGAACAAGGACACTGAGCATGCAGACCGCGGCAATCCAGAATTCCGATCGGCGCATTTGCCAAAGTTCGCGCAGCTCTCCCACTTCAATCAGCGACAGTACGGCACTGGCGACAATCCCGGCCAGGGCCGCATTGGGCAGATACGCCAGCTCATCGGTGAAGAAGACCATGACCAGCGCAATGGCGCCTGCCGCCACCAGGCTGGTGAACTGGCCGTTCGCCCCTGCATCGTCCATTGCCGCTGAGCGCGAGGCGCTGGGACCGGAAACCAGTGAACCCGTAAATCCGCTGGCGACGTTGGCCACGCCATAGGCAAACAGCACCTGGTTGCCGTCCGCCTTGTCGCCGTACTTGCGGTTATAGGCACGAACAAGCAACAGGGCTTCGGCGAGGGTAATGCCAACCACTGCCATGGCGCCGGGCACCAATCGAAAATAATCGGCCAACGGCAGGTCGGGAACCGTCAGGGCCGGCAGTCCCGAAGGCAGTGTGCCCAGCACTCCGACGCCTTTCTGATCCAGTCCAAACAGGGCAACGATCACTGTCATCAGTACCAGGGCCAACAACGCACCTGGCACTTTCGGTGCATACTTTTTCGTCAGACGCACAATGAAAAAGGTACTCACCCCGATGGCGACAGAGTAGAGGTTCGCATGGGGTATGGATTCGATCAGGGCGATGATTTCCACGAAATAACCCGTGGTGTCGAAGGAGGTTGCCAGCGCATCGTGAACCTGCATGGCTGCCGTCTCCAGTTCCGACCCCTCGGCGTGAGCAGCCCCGAGCGTCCTTCTGACCTGGTTGGTAAACACCTCGATCCCCAGGCCGGTAATAAAACCGGCCAGTACAGCGCGGGAGAGAAAATTGGCTAAAAAAGCCAGCCGGAAGAACCAGAACAGAAAAAATATCAGGCCGCAGAGCACAGCCAGGGCCAGCGCATACTGCAGACGCATTGGATCATCGATCGGTGCAAATCCCAGCAGTGTGGCCCCCATGAGCGCGGCAATAGGGGCATCCGGGCTCCCGACCATCTGGCGCGAACTGGTGAAAAGAGCAAACAATGCGAGTGGAATGATTCCCGCATAGAGGCCAACCGTAGGTGGCAACCCTGCTACCTGGGCATAACCGATATTGAGTGGGATGATCAAGGCCGCCAGGGTGATGCCAGCTGAAACCTCGCGGGGCAAATTGGCCCAGGTGATTCCCCGCAAACCCAAAAACGGCCTGGGCCATTTAATTTTATGCATCTGATCCATGATTGATCTCCCACACTATACTGCCGTTCATCTGCATCAATGTGATCCTGATGCGCTGGTTTACTTCAAGTTCAAAACCGCCAGCCAAATCCCAGGGTGGGACCGCCTTGCCCAACGTCCCACAGGAAACGATCGCTGCCGCTGCCATTTTCAAAATCTACATCGAGATAGCGATACCCCAGTATCAGCTTTGTGTGCGTTGTCGGATGCCACGCGGCATACAGGGTCGTATGCCAGGCGAAATCGCTGCCGATACCGAAGCCGCCGATATCGCCCCGGGCGACGAATTCCCAGTGTTCACCGAGCGGCGTCTTGAAGCGCAAACCGACCAACGGATCTATCCAATCTTCACTCCCGTCGGCGGTTATTGTCTGTGCCAGCGGTTCCCCCAAGGTGAGGACAACACTGCCGGAAAGATCCCAGTATCGCAGGCCTCCATAAGCTTCCAGCCGGTTGGTCAGGGAGTAGAAACCGGCGAGCTCGAAGGTAGTCTCGTCAAAATCAGCTTTCGCGCTAGCATTGCCCAGTGGTCCCAGGCCCGTCTTTTCCGTAGCCAACGCCAGGTGGATCAGATCGGCACTTATTGCCCATGGACCAAGTTCTCCCCGATAGGCCAGCATTGCGCCGAAATCGAGGTTGTCGAGAATGTCGTCAAATCCAATATCAACATCCGCATCGATATTGCCAATCCCAACTTTTCCATCGATAGACGCGCCGACCATGTACAACAGGACTTCGTGCTGCCAATGGTCATCGGCGGCTATAGCAGTTCCGAAGTACATTGTTGCCGCGATAATTCCCCCAATGTAGCGGAGATGAGTCTGATGTTCATTCAACATGGCAGGTTTGCCTCCCCTGGTTAGTCATTACTTAAGCATCTGTGAGCAATCCATAACAGCCTACTGCTCCGGCTGGGGTCATGCCATCAATGAGGTAACGCATCATCCAATGCGGATCGCATACGTTGCAGGCTGGCATGGCCCTCGGCAATCACCTCTTCAGCGCGGTCGAACTCCAGCATACCGATGTGGGCCAGACGTGGCGTCAGCATCACATCGGGCGGGTCACCGGCCATGCGGCCACGCGTAATCCGGTCCTGCATGACGTTGATTGAACCGGCCAACACCTCAAACAGTCCCGGTATGTCTCCGGAAGGGCCGAGCAGTTCCTTAAACCATGCGTCTTTCGTGCTCCGCAAGCTGTCTTTGAACTGGCCGGCAAAACGATCCCAGAGTGCCATTTCGGCATTAGACTCCTTTTGGCGGGCAAGCGTTATCTCGCTCTCACGTTGTCTTCGATGTTTTCCCACGATTTCGCCATTCAGGTTGACGGCGATCACTATCTCGGCTCCCATGGCGCGGCACAGGGAGACGGGCACCGGATTGACCAAACCGCCATCCATATACCAGCGTCCCTTCAGCTTTGCCGGTGTGAACAAGCCAGGCAAGGCGATTGAGGCACGCACCGCGTCCATTAACGAACCGGTTTGCAGCCATACCTCGCGCCCGCTATCGAGATCGGTAGTGATAACACCGTACGGTATGGGGAGATCTTCGATGTCGATATCGTCGGTTTGTGTCCTGATGTATTCGAATAATTTCTCACCCTTCAGAAAACCGCCGCCAAGAAAACTAATGTCCATCAGGTCTACGATCTTCTGCCATCGCAGCTGGCGCACCCAGTCTTCCAACTTATCCAACTCGCCCTTGGCATAGGCCGCGCCCACGAACGCCCCAATGGAACATCCGGTAACGATATCCGGTTCAATTCCTTGTGCGGCAAGAGCGCGGATCACGCCAATGTGCGACCAGCCACGTGCTGACCCGCTACCCAAGGCAAGGCCAATCTTCGGACCAGGTTGTTTGCCGACCATTGATCAATGTCCCTTCTGTTCCCTACCCATGATAAACGCCGCTGCTTGCTCCGGCCCTTTGGAAACCTCAATAGGCAATCGGATGCCCCAGGGCGATCTGCCGCCAGTCAATCCCGCCCCCAGCATGTTCGCGCGTGAACATCTTTATGTTGTTTCGGAGCGGCGCAATCTTTTTCAGCGCCGACTGAAGGCGACAAGAAGTACCTTGAGGGACTTTTGACCGCCTTCAGCCGGGATTCGCCCGAACTACCCCATCCGCAACGAAGTTGCCTCGGGAAGCTTTTCCGTGGTGACCTTCTGCCAGCGCTCTTCGAGCAGTTCTTTCGCCGCCTGCTCAAGGAATTCCGGCGCCGCCCACTCGTGCACATCGAAGTCGTTCTTGATGTAGCCGTGGCTCAGCATGAAGTCCTTGCCGATCTCGATTGAGGCCAGGTTCTGGGGCGACAGGTTGGGCACCATGTCGATCTCCTTGATGCCCCGATAGGTATCCTCCACGTCCAGGTAGTAGGTCTGCTTGTCGAGGATTGCCGCGGCGGCGTGCTTGTGCTCGTTGGACCAGCGCCCCACCTTGATCATGCCCTTCATAAAGGCGACGGCCAACTCGGGGTGCTGCTCGGGCATCTCGTCGGTGCAGGTGATGACGGCAGGGATGTTGGCCACCTGCAGGGTCCAGTCCGGATAGCGGGACAGGTCCTCGATCGCCTTGAGCTTGCCGGTCGCCTCCTGCAGATGCTGGAACACC
>JBDLIF010000058.1:0-10376 GCA_039714955.1 Pseudomonadota bacterium
AAACAGCCTGAAGAAATACCCGTCGCTTCCAAACATTGATCTGACCCGTAGACTCATCCTCATAAAAGTCGATGTTGTCGCGATTAAGATTTTGCAGGAACAGTGAGATTTCGCCATCCAGACCACTCGATTGGATATCCTGTGCAAAGCGCAGATCCCAGCGGTTGTAACTGGGTACTTCATCCCCCTCTCCCGGCCAGTTCATAGCGCCCATGAAATAATATGCGCTGCTGATCTGAAAACCACCCTCGAACCGGTGGCTTCCCAGAAGACTGAATGTATGGTCAGGAACATTGTCACCTAAGTCGTCTTCGTAGTAATAGACACCGTCCTCGATACGACGCAGTTGGGTTCCTTCAGCATCAATATAACTATAGCCTACGAAGACAAGATCAGCGGGCGTTGGCTTGAAATGAAGGTTGAGTTCCACGCCCTTAATGTTGGCGTCAGCCTCATTCGTGTAGGTGAAAGCACCCCGATGCATTATGTTGTTGAATTCCTCTAATACGGCAAGCGCAATGGGATCGGTCAAGCCTCTATCTGGATTGGGCAGGTCCCAGTTCCGGGTTATATCGATGATATCGGTCAGTTTCTCGCGAAACAGCCTGAGATCAAGCGTTATGCCGGACTCAGGGAAACTGCCAAGGTAACCCAACTCATAACTGTCGATACATTGAGGATCAAGATTTTCAGTTGCTATCGTGCGGGTATTGAGGTCGTCCAGTGGACCGTTCAGAAATACCACCTGATTGACATAATCCTCATACAGGGTCGGCATGCGATAGGCGCGAGAAGCACTGACCCTAAGGGTATTGGAGCTATCGAGGTGGTAATTCAGGGCCAGTCTGGGTGAGTAGAAAGGGTCCTTTTTCTCAAAGCGTTCCAGCATAATACCGATATTGGCGAGAAGGTTTGCTTGGAAATGCCACTCCAGGTTGCCAAATATCCGTCCCTGATCCCGGGTAATTTTTTCATCCTGGTGAAAGATCCAGACTCCTTGAACGCTATCCTGACGCAGGCCCAGACCCCACACCAGTCTCAGGTTATCCAAGGGTGCCAGGGTCTGTTCCATCTCCAGATCGTAGCGGTGGGATTTGAAGCCAAGAATGGATACGGCGAGTGGCGAGTCCGTCATGTTCAGTGCTGCCAGAAACTCTACATATTCCGCATAATTCCCGCCTGACAGTACCTGTGCAAGAAGATCGGGTTCCACCCCATACCAATCTCTGATCACTTCCGAAAGCACGGGGGACTGATAATCATCATCGATCTCGAAAAAATTGTGGTAGAGCTGGACCTTGACCTCATTACCAGAGTCTACCCGGTGCTGCCAGTTGAGCTGTTGGAAATGATATCGATTCTCCAGTTCCCGCACGTTTTGTGCGACCTCGTTGTATCCCTCATCGTAGCTACCCTCGCTGTAGCCTAAAATGGCCTGAAACTGATTCCGCTCATCCAGTGAGTAATCCCCATGAAAGCTCAACCAGCCTGTATGTTCGTCATCCGGAATTGAGTCAAAACCACCATACTCCTGATAGCTTGCGGATAGCCGGTAGGCAAAATCACCATCCGCATCAGCCTGCCGGCCATAGAGCTTTCGTGTCTTGCCTTCGCCGAGAATGGTCTTGAGTGTGGCTCCGGGGTTGTCGGCCGGGTGGTCGGTTATGATATTGATTACCCCGGCATAGGCGTTGGAACCGTAGGCAGCTGCATTGGGACCACGAATAACCTCGATACGGGCAACCTCGTCAAGCTCGATGGGCATGTCTGGCCAGGAGACTCCACCATAGCCGGGATCGTAAACAGAACGTCCATCGATCAGTACCTGCATATCACGGGCATACTGATCCGCCATGCCGTGGTAGGAGGCAGTGGCCCGGGACCCGGAATAGAACCCCAGGGTCATACCGGGGACCAAACGTAGAAGATCCGGGATATTCAGCGCACCTGAGGCGCGAATCATCTCCTTGTCGATTACCGTCAAGGCGGCCGGTATGTCAGACAGTGGTTGGGCAAGGCGGGTGGCGGACAATACCTCGGGTAACTCTTCGAAGAAGTAATCTACCGACAGATCATTCCCGTGGTTCGCCAGGGCGGGCTGGAATAGCGCAATCGTGAGTGGAACAAGCCCTAGGCTCAAGGCGCGTATAGACTGGATGCTCTCGTGGAGATAACGCATAAATAATTGTATAAACAATATGTTAAGTATTATTCATGGCCTGGACATAAGATCTGCGTACAATCAGCGTACCCGCACTTACTCGCTAGCAGAAGGGAGGTTAGATTTTCCACTCTCGGTGAAAGCGAGGCCTTGCGAGCTTGTCAGCCCACCTGATCTAGAACTCTAGCGCGAAATTCGACCTGCAGATCCTGAGCGATTTTTTCACAGGCGGCAATATCCACGCCTTCCAGTCCAGCGATGGCAGTGGCGGTCACCTGTGGAATATATTTGGGCGCCTCTTGAAGGAATTTCAGCATGGCCTCGTAGGAGCCGGGGAGATTGGGGTGGCAATGCAGGTCATAGATTTCCCGGTTTTGCGCATTCAATGAGATCGAGATTGTATCCACATACTTGCCCAGTTCGGGAAGGGTGTCGTCCTTGTGTACCAGATTGGAGAGACCATCGGTATTGAGCCGCACCCTGCCACCCCTGGATTTGATGTACTTTGCCACTTGCAGCAACACATTCAGGCGCAATGTGGGTTCACCGAAACCGCAGAAGACAACCTCATCGTATTTGGCGGGATCATCGATGGATTCTATCACCTCCTCTACATCGGGCCTGTGGTCAAAGGTAAGGTCGTAACCTTTGACCGTCATACGGCCTTGTGTCTTAGGACAGAAGGTACATTCCAGGGTGCAACGATCGGTAATGCTGAGGTAGAGATTGTTGCCTATTTGGTAACTGATCTGTTGCGGCACGGTTTCAGTTCACGGGGAGGGCTAAAAAACCTATCCTAGCCATGATATCGCCAATTTCAATGACCTGAATCAACTAGGGTGCAGCGGGTTTCCGGATGCCATGGATTTTTTAATGGGTTAGGATTAGATTAACCGTAGAAAATCGACAGGCCGCCTCCCATCCTCAGCATGATTCCCATAATCGACCGTTACCTGTTACTAGAGATTTTCAAGGCCTTGCTGGCCATCCTGATTGTACTCTTGTTGATTTTCATGGGATCCATGTTTATCAGGCTGCTCAAGGAGATATCGCTGGGGGAGCTGAATGCCTCCTTGCTGTTTAATATGCTGGGACTGGAGATGTTTCTGCGTCTGGCCCGTCTGGTGCCTCCGGCCTTTTTCTTCGCGCTGCTCTATGCGGTTGGCAGGATGTATCGGGATAGTGAGATCACCGCCATGGAGGCCTGTGGCGTGGGTGGTTCCCGGCTTTTCCGCGCGATTCTGATCGCAACCCTGCCGGCCATTCTGTTGGTGGGCTGGCTTTCCATGGCGGTGGCGCCCTGGTCGGCCAAGGCCATCAATAACCTGCTCAATGAGCAGAGGGGACAGGCGACTGAACTGGCCGGTGTGAGTCCGGGTAGATTCAACGAGTACAGTCAGGGTGAGCTGATCTTCTATGTTGAATCGATCAGCGATAAGCGCCATATGCAAAATCTGTTCGTGCAGCATCGCAGGAATGGGGAGATCAGCCTGATAAGCGCCGCCAGGGGCTACCAGAAATCCGATGAAAAGAGTGGAGAGCGATTTCTGGTACTGGAGGATGGTTATCGCTACCAGGGGTTAGCTGGAGCCGCTAACTACAGAATCAATGAATTCGGCATGTACGCCTTACGTATAGAGGAGGCTGCTCCAACCCTGGCCAAGCGACCATGGAGAGGCCGTTCAAACCGTGACTTATTGACCTCCGAGAATATTCGTGACATGACCGAGTTTCAGGTGAGGTTGTCACAGGTACTGGCTCTGTTGGTGGTTGCACTCCTTGCTTTGCCCCTGAGTCGTACCGGACCCAGGCAGGGGCCTTATGGACGGCTGGTGCTGGCCATATTTATCTATTCGGTTTATCTCAGTCTGCAAGGCGTGGCGGAAAAATGGATGGTAAATGGGGTAACGCCGGCTTGGCTTGGTATCTGGTGGATCCATCTTTCGATGGCCTTTATCGCACTGATGCTGTTTATTCCTGAAACGGTCTGGTATAGAGGCATGCGGCGGCGGTTGCGGAGCAGGAGTACCTGATGATCAAGCTGGTTGACCGCTATATCGGCGGCAGCGTGACAATAGGGGTTTTTTCGGTCCTATTGCTGCTGTTGGTTTTGATGGGTTTTTTTGAACTGCTGGGCGAGCTTGAAGATGTGAAACGGGATTACACCACCGTCATGGCATTCAAATTTGTGGCGTTGGGGTTGCCCCGCTATACCTACGAACTTTTTCCGGTGGCAACCCTGCTGGGGAGTCTGATCGGGCTGGGCACCCTGGCGAACAACTCTGAATTGATTGCCCTGAGGGCGGCCGGGGTCTCTGTCAGCAGAATACTGCTGGCAGTCTTGAAGGCGGGCTTGGTGCTGTTCGTACTGGTTATTCTGATCGGTGAGTATCTGGCGCCAGTGACTGAACAGCGGGCGCAGAAGATGAAGATGGAGGCCTTGTCCGATCAGGTGACCTTGAAGACCCGTTACGGATACTGGTCCAGAAATGGTAACACCTATATCAATGTCAGGCAGATACTGCCGAATGCCAGATTGGTGGATATTTCGATTTATGATTACGATGCGGAACGGCGGTTACAACGCGTGATTCATGCCGATCTGGCTGATTATGAGGAGGGTAGCTGGCAGTTGCAACGCGTCAGACTGAGCGAATTTTCCCCTGACAGAGTAACCACGGCCAAACGACAGCATATGCAGTGGTCGATGCTTTTGGAGCCAACGGTACTCGATGTGCTTGCGGTAAAACCCCATATGTTACCGGCCTGGGATCTGTGGCGGTATGTGGCTTTTCTCAAACAGAATGGTCAGGACTCCTCTAACTACGAGGTGGCCTTCTGGAGTAAACTGCTGGCCCCATTGGTGACGCTGGTGATGCTTTTTCTCAGTATACCCTTTGTATTTGGTTCGCTACGCAGTGTCGGAATAGGCCAGCGTATCTTTACCGGCGCTATCATAGGTACGCTTTTCTACATGCTGAACAGAACATTCTCCTATCTGGCAGTCGTCTACGGCCTCAGCCCGCTGCTTGCCTCCACCCTGCCCACACTCCTGTTTTTCGCGGCGGGGTTCTGGTTTTTCCTCCGGGTACGTTGATGGCGGCCAGTAGCCATCGGCGATCGAGAAAAAAGCGCGGTCGTCGCACGTTTCGTAAAAGGGTGAATCTCTCCTGGAAGCGGTGGCTCTGGGTTGCGCTTACCGGGATTCTTCTGGCTACCGTGTTGTATGTGATCTACCTCGATCATATCGTGCAGATTCGCTTCGACGGTCGGCGTTGGGCAGTGCCTGCGCAGGTCTATGGACGATCCCTGCAGCTGTTTTCCGATGCGCCAATAGATGGCGCGCGTCTGACCCGCGAACTGGAGGGATTGGGTTACCGCAAGGTTAAACACCCGGACAGACCGGGCAGTTATTCCAGCTACAAGGGACGCTTCCTGCTGCGTACGCGCCCTTTTCAGTTTCCTGGCGAAATTCGCCCTTCCGATTACCTGGAGGTTCGCTTCGGCAATGATCGTCTGGTCAGTGTGAAACAGGCAAGCACGGGGCGTGTGATCGAGCGCTACCCGCTGGAACCCCGTCTGATCGGCAGCCTGCATCCGGCGCACAGTGAGGATCGGGTGCTGTTGCGCCGATCCGAACTGCCCGAGGGTTTGGTGCGGGCCCTGATCGCGGTTGAAGACCGTAACTTTTTCCAGCATGTCGGGGTTGACCCCGGCGCGATCCTCAGGGCGATCTGGGCAAACCTGCGGGCAGCTGGAGTAGTACAGGGAGGCAGCACACTCACCCAGCAACTGGTGAAGAGCTTTTTTCTGACCTCGGAGCGCAGTTTGTGGCGCAAATTCAATGAGGCGGTGATGGCGTTGCTGCTGGAGACCCGGTACAGCAAGGAGGAGATCCTGGAGGCCTATGTCAACGAGATCTATATGGGACAGGATGGAGGCCGTGCCATTCATGGATTCGGACTGGCCAGCCAATTCTACTTCAATCGCCCCCTGCATGAGCTGGATCTGCCCAAGATAGCCCTGTTGGTGACGCTGGTACGCGGTCCCTCAGCCTACGATCCCCGACGCCATCCTGAGCGTGCGGTTAAACGCCGGGCCCTGGTGTTGCGGATCATGCAGGAGCAGGGTTTGATTACCGCTGAATTGGCCCATCAGGCCACCGCTGCTCCGCTGGGCATTCAACGGGGCAGGGTGCGTGCGTCGGGAACACCGGCCTTTATGGATCTGATCCGGCGTCAATTGCGGCGGGACTATGCGGAGTCGGATCTCAACAGTGAAGGTCTGCGCATCTTTTCCACCCTGGATCCATGGGCTCAGCAACAGGCCGAGCTGGCCCTAACCCGGCAGCTGCGGCAACTGGAGAGGTCGAGGAAGCTCAAGGATGCCAGCCTGCAGGGGGCGGTGGTCCTGGCGGAGGTGGAAACGGGTGAGGTGACCGCGCTGGTGGGTGATCGGAACCCCCGTTATGCCGGTTTCAACCGGGCCTTGGATGCTGTCCGCCCGGTGGGCTCGCTGATCAAACCGGCGGTCTATCTGACCGCCCTGGCCAGGCCACAGAAATATAATTTACTCAGCGAACTGGAGGACAGACCTATCCAGCTCAAGGGTCGCGACGGGCAGATCTGGTCACCGCGCAATTATGACCGACAGAGCCACGGCAGGGTCCGTCTGCGGACTGCGTTGGCCAACTCCTATAATCAGGCCACGGTGAGACTGGGGTTGTCCCTGGGGCTGGAGTCGGTGCTGAAAAAGGTAGAGTCACTCGGGATTCAACGGCCGTTGACAGCTTATCCCTCGGTGTTACTGGGTGCGGTTTCCCTCTCACCACTGGAGATGACTCAGATGTACCAGACCCTCTCATCGGGGGGCTACCTGGCTACCTTGAAGGCAATTCGCGAGGTCACGGACAGCCGTGGACGGGTGCTGTCACGCTATCCCCTGAGGGTGCAGCGGATGGTGGATCCGCAGGCGGTGTTCCTGCTCAACCAGGCACTGCGGGAGGTGGTTCACAGTGGTACCGGCAAGGCCATGGCCAAGCTGCTGCCCAAGGCTGTTCAGGTGGCTGGAAAGACCGGCACCACCGACAATCTGCGGGATAGCTGGTTTGCCGGATTCGATCAGCGACGGGTGGCGGTGGTCTGGGTCGGCCGGGACGATAATGGCACCACCGGATTGACCGGTTCCAGCGGTGCCATGCGCGTCTGGGCGGAGCTGATGAATCGAATGGGTATTTCGTCAATCTCCGCATCACCACCGGCCGGGGTTGAGATGTTGGAGATCGATCGGAAATCCGGTCTTCTCGGAGCGGGTTGCCCGGAGATGGAGGTCATACCCTTCATCCGGAGAAGTGCGCCGAAAAGAGTGGCTGAGTGTGCCCGCGGGAAGAGATCGATCCTGGATGACGAGATCGATTGGTTGCAGCGGCTTTTTCGCTGATTGGGTTGCCAATTCAACCAGGGAAACCTAGCCGATCACATGGTTAAAGGCAACATGCCTTTGGCCGCTAACAAGGGGGTATGAATAGACAAAAATTTTTAAAAATATAAGGATAACCGGCGTAACTCGGGCTGAACATTAATGGAGAGCAATCGCAGACATCATCCACGGCTGGATATTGATCATCCCGCTGCTGTTCAGTGTGAAAACAGGTGTTATACAGACTGCCGTATTATAAATTTTTCCCAGGGTGGTCTCTTCCTGCAGTCTAAGTATCCATTCTCCTTCGAGCAGATGGAGCAGGGATTCTATCGTGGTAACCCGCGGCCACAGGCACTCATCAAACTGAAGGAATCCGCGTTCTCCGTTAAGGTTGAAATTGCTTACGTTACCCAGACGGGGCTTGGAGTCGCCTTCCTTGGTCCGGAACCGCGACTATTTGCTTATCTTCGTGACTACCAACAAGAGATAGTGGAGTCGACTGGGGCAACAGTCTCCGAATGGGCCACATCAGGTTTGGCCACAAAATCAATTGTTGAACGGTTGCGTGCCAAGACCGTCGACTATCTAGAGAAATATTATACCGGGTTCATCGGCATGGCCAGTGAGGAGCTGATCTCGGCAAGCGAGCAGAGACTTTCAGGTAGCGGTCAAGCCGATCTCTTTTTTGCCATCAACACATTGGAAAAAAATGAGGCTCAGATTCATGATGCGTTCCTTGCCGGTGTGGAATCGAGTCTCTTCAAGCTTATGGAGGGTGAAGCCGTTGCAGTAAGGCAAGTGAACATGCCAGCAAATGAGCTGGTACTGGTCGATAAAAATGAGTTTGATGAGTGGATAATGCTCAATGGGATTGCCCACAAGCTGGAGACTGAGATAACCGGGCCGGTTTACAAGCTGAATGTTTTTTTTACCCATCTATTTAAAAGACCCATCAAGGGTGAAGCAAATCCACTGATCCCTATCTCCCTGCTGCGGATGATTCATGAGCCCATTAGTGAGCACCATCTTGCCCCCGAGGCGTTGCAGATTATCTTTCAGGCCTTCAGCAAGGCCGTGCTCAGCAATATACACCGGCTGTATGGTGAACTGGTAGCATGTCTGAAGGAGGAGGGTATAGGGCCTGAGCTTCCCACATTTCTGGATCAGACCGATGGTGTGACCACAGGCGGTCGAACAGAGACTCTCAAACAACCTAGGCAAACCCTGGATAACCTCTCATGCCTGCTGGATGCCAACAGAAGGGTGGATTCCGCGGAGACTGAAACCTCGCAACCCTATCCCGTGGCCACTAAGGAACAGGTTTTCGATTCGATCGAGTCAATGCCCCTGCGGCCGGGACCGACTATTCTCAGACAGCTGGAGAGCCATCTGAGTCAACCAGGCGAGGATCCGTTATCCCTCGATCCAACCACTCGTGCGGCCATAGGTACCAGTGAAGAAGTGGTGGCGGCGGTACAGCAGGACGATCTGCTCAGCACGAATGTTAATGAGTTGCTAAGACGGTTTGAAATCCCTTTCATCAAGGAAACCATCAGTGACCCCGGCATGTTGGAGAATGCCAAACATCCGGGCAGGCGTTTTCTCGAGGCTGTAGAAGGCTTGGCACCCTATGTTACCAACCGTGCCGGTAATAGATTGAGTGGGCGGGATATACCCCGGGTGCTGGAACAAATTATCAGTAACATCGATGAGGGTTCCCTTACGGATATCGTTGAAGCCACGGCGCAGATAGAGGAGCTGCAGGATCAACAAAAGGAGCAGTTTGAGCGCAATCGGAATATTGCAATTGAGAGCTGTAAGCGGAATGAAAAACTGAGGCAGGCCCATGCATTTGTCAGAGCATCCCTGCAGGAAATGTTACTGAACAAGTCGGTCTCGATTGCGGTTGATAGACTTTTTCACTACGGCTGGAGTGGACTGCTGATCCATACAATCATGCTAAAAGAGCAAACGAGCAAGGAGTGGAATGCCTATCTTCGAGTAATTGAAATACTGGCAAAACTTTTTCGTACTGAGACGACATTCTCGGCCCTGCCGCAAAGGAACGCGGAAGATCTGTTAAGGATCATCAGAAAAGGCTTTACCGATTATCCGGTTCATCCTGAGGGGGCGCAAAGCTTCACAACGGAACTGCAAACCGCCTTGCTGGAGGCTGGAGAAGCGGCCCGGAACTTTCAGGATAACCAGGTAACTTTCGATGAAGATTACCTGCAAACACTTTTTCTTGGCCAGTCTTTCTTTGAAGCTGAATCTACCGACATGCTAGATGTAGAGGAAAAATGGCTTGAACTGGTAGCAGGGATCGAACAAGGGGAGTGGATCGTCGAACGCCGAAAAGAGGGTCAGGTCAGGTTGGTGAACATGGCCTGGAGGAGTCCGGAAACAGGCCGGAAATTGCTGCTTGACGGAAATGGCATCAAGGTTTTGGAAACCGACTTAAAAGGCTTGGCCGCAAAATTCAAGTCCAATCTCTACGCCCTGCTGGAAGACAAGGAACTACAAATGGTTGACCGTGCGGTTCATCGAATCATGCAAGACAGCTACAATAGCGTCGAGCATCAGGTCAGTTACGATGAGTTAACGGGCCTGATGAATCGTCGGGCTTTCGAAAGGTTATTGAATGAGTTGCTGCATGGGAGTAGAAAAGATGGCGATACCCACAGCTTGATCATGCTGGATGTGGATAAATTTGGCTTGGTAAACGATATCTGTGGGTTTGATGGAGGTGATAAACTGCTCCAGTCGATCACCAATATACTGAGCACCTATCTAC
>JBDLIF010000059.1:0-10300 GCA_039714955.1 Pseudomonadota bacterium
ATGGATCCAAGCCTGCGACCAACCTTGCGGGCCTCGATCAATACCTCCGCCAGGCTGGCGGCGTCGAGTAGCCCCAGGTTCACCCCCTGACCCGCCAGCGGATGGATGGCATGGGCTGCATCCCCCACCAGGGCCAGACCCTCGCGAATATAGCTCTGGGCATGCCCCAGCCTTAATGGAAAGACGCCTCGCGGACCGACCGCCTGAATCGCACCCAACACCCCTTCACTGGCCTCACTCAGGGCATGACAGAACGCCCCATCATCAAGTTCCATCAGGGCGGCCGCCCGCCGGGGCGAAGTGGACCAGACGATGGAGCAGCGTCCGTCATCGACGGGCAGAAATGCCAGCGGACCGCTGGGCATGAAACGTTGCCAGGCGGTGAAGCGGTGATGCCGCTCCGGCTGGATGGTAGCAACGATGGCATGCTGGTCATACTCCCAACCCTGGCTGGCGATGCCCGCCAGCTGGCGCACCCGCGACTCCCTGCCATCCGCTCCCACCAGCAACCTGGCCCGCAGACAGCTGCCATCACTCAAGATGACTTTCGGCTGCTCTCCGGTCTCCAGACTCCCCAATGCCACGGGACAGCGGCGAGTAGCGCCCGGCAGCTCTCCCAAACGCTCCCACAGCGCAAGCTGGGTGACCCGGTTCTCCACGATATGCCCGAGGTTGGGTTCACCGATATCAGCGGCGCTGAAGTGGATACTGCCACTGCCTCCCGCATCCCAGACATGCATATCGGAGTAGGGGCTGACGCGCATTTCGGTCATGCGCTGCCAGACCCCCAGGTTCTCCAGGATGCGCTGAGATGAGCGACTCAGGGCGGAGACCCGCAGATCTACCTCATCCGCCGGCCAATCGCTTTGCGGTTCACGGACCTCCAGGACACAGACCTCGAAACCGGCCTCGGCGGTGGCGCAGGCCAGGGCGCTGCCCACCATGCCACCACCGACCACAATTAGATCGTAAGTCCGTTCATTTGCTGATTCAGCCAAGGGGAACCCCTCTCGCCAGACGCGGCAGACGCCCGTTCAATCCCATGAACTGGCGGGCTACCAGATGCTTAAGACCAGGCGCGATATCCAGGCCCAGAAGAGTAAGATTACGTACCACCCGCAGGGGGGCGAGCGGGTTGGCAAACAGCCTCGCCAGGGTGTCGGTGATCAGCACCACCCGCTGCTGATCCTGCCGCCGCCACTCGGCATACCGCTGGAGATTCTCCAGGCTGCCCGGATCACCTCCGCATGCCGCCACGTCGGCCAGGATATCCGCCAGCGCCGCCACGTCACGGATGCCCAGGTTAAAGCCCTGACCAGTGACTGGATGGATGACATGGGAGGCGTTGCCGATGAGCGCCACATGGGGACGCACCTGCTCCTGCGCCTGCCGCAACTGCAATGGATAGGCGACACGCCTGCCCACCCGCCGCAACTGGCCGAGCCGATAGCCGAAGCGCTCCTGAAGGCGGGTAAGAAAGGCTGCATCATCCAGCCCCATCAGCTCAGGCACCTGGGCATCCTTGGCAGTCCAGACCAAAGAGCAACGGTCATCGGTCATGGGCAGCATGGCCAGCGGCCCGGAATCGGTAAAGCGCTCAAAGGCAACCCCCCGGTGTGGCCGTTCGGGGGTGATGTTGGCGATGACGGCGGTCTGACCATAAACCCTCTCCTTCATGGGAATAGACAGCAACTCCCTGACCCGGGAGTCGCCCCCATCCGCGGCTACCAGCAGCCTTGCCGAAACGCTCTCCTTTTTACCGGAGACATCCAGGTGTACCGTCACCCCCGACTGGGTGAAGATAAAACCCTCCAGGCTGGCAGGGCAAAGCAGATCGATATCCACCACTTCACCCAATCCTTTCAACAGAACCTCTCCCAGGGCACGGGCGGTGATCACATAGCCCAAGGCCTCCACCCCCTCTTGCCGGCTGTTGAGCCGGGTGAAGCCGAAATGGCCCCGGTCGGAGATGTGGATATCGAGGATCGGCTGGGCCTCCGGCCGTAATGCCTCCCACAAACCCATGCCCCGCAGGATCCGGCGGGTTCCCCAGGAGAGGGCCAGCACCCGGTCATCGTAACTGGGTTGAGCCGCGGAGCCGTAGGGCCAGGCCTCGACCACGGCGATCCTGAGTCCCTGCCCACTGATGGCCCGCGCCAGGCTTGCGCCCACCATGCCGCCGCCAACGATCAGGATGTCATACTCACTTGTCATCTCAACTCGCCATAACGGCTTCGATCTCAGCCACTGTTTTGGGTAGATCCCGGGTCAACACCTCGTTGCCCGCCTTGGTGACGAGCACATCGTCCTCGATGCGGATGCCAATGTTCCACCACTTCTTCGCCACCCTCTTGCTGCCCTTTGGGATATAGAGGCCGGGCTCGATGGTCAACACCATGCCTGGCTCCAACAGACGCCAGGCACCATCCACCTTGTAGTCACCCACGTCATGTACATCCATGCCAAGCCAGTGACCGGTACGGTGAGGGAAAAAGGGCTTATATTTCTCTTCGCGGATCAGCTTGGGCACTGAGCCTTTCAGAATCCCCAGCTTCACCAGACCCCGGGTGATCGTGCGCACCGCGGTATCATGGGGATCATTCCAGTGATTGCCCGGCTTAACCTTGGCGATTGCCGCATCCTGAGCCGCCAGTACCAGTTCATAGAGCAGACGCTGCGGTTCGCTGAAGGTCCCGTTCACCGGATAGGTCCGGGTGATATCGGACGCGTAGCACTCCAATTCACAACCCGCGTCGATCAGCAGCATATCACCCTCCCGCAACCTGTCCCGGTTGTCGATATAGTGCAGCACACAGGCGTTGCCGCCTCCCCCCACAATTGGCGGATAGGCCTGATGCCGGGAGCCCTGATGGATACAGCTGTTGATGAATTCACCTTCCAGCTGGTACTCCCAGAGATTGGACCCACAGGCCTGCATGACCTGTCTGTGCGCCTGGGTGGAGATGCGCGCCGCCTGGCGCATCAGCTTCAATTCCGAACGGCTTTTGAACAACCGCATCTCATGCAGATAGTGGTCCAGGGCAATGATCTCCACCGGCCCTTGCAGACCGGACCTCGATTCGCAGCGAATCTGGTTGATCCATTGAGAGAGTTGTTTGTCCAGGTCAGGATTACAACCCATGGCATAGAAGACCCGCTCACACTGCTCCATCATGTTGGGCAGGATGTCGTCCAGATCGCCAATCGGAAAGGCGTCGTCCGCCCCATAGTTTTCAACCACACCCTCCTGGCCGGCACGCGCACCATCCCACTGCTCCTTCTTGGGATCACGTTCCCGGTTGAACAGGATGTACTCCGCCTGCTTGCGCCCCGGAATCAGCACCAGCACCGCCTCCGGTTCGGGAAAACCGGTCAGGTAGTAGAAATCGCTGTCGGGCCGATAGGCATGGTGCACATCCCGATTGCGGATCAGCAAGGGCGCCGTGGGCAAAATCGCGATACTGCCCGGCCCCATCATGCGCATCAGTTCACGACGGCGGCGTTTGAACTCACTCGGAACCATGGGTTACTTCCTGTGTTGTGGATAACTCTTCCCGGATTAAAAACGTGGCAACGCGCAGAAACTCTTCCAGCTCGACATAGGCCAGCTCAGTCTCTTCCCCCGCTTCGATAGTTTCGTGATCCAGTTTGGTGAACTCGGTGATATCACCAATCGCCTCCCTGGCATCCCCCTTCAACCGAGCCTCGCCGATGCCCGCCAGTCCCAGTCCATAGAGAAAGCCCTGACACCATTCACTCAAGCCTCTTGCCCTTTGCCGCAAAGCAAGATCATCACCCGGCAGAAAAGGCTTGAAAGCGAGATCCTCCGCGCTGAACTGCAGCTGGGTTGCCTGATAGAGTTGACCAAGCAGTTGCCTTGCCTCCCGCACCAGCAGGTCGTCAGGCGATCGATTGGCAAACAGATCTTCAAACCAGTCCGCATGGGCATCTGAGTGCCCGGTACAGAGCAGACCACAGATCACGCCGTGTATCTCACTAGCCCCCACATCCAGATCGATGGAGTCTAGCAGCTGATCAAGGCGCTCGTAAGGCGGCATTATGGGAGTTTGAGTCATGCGGCTTTCCGTTATCACCCCTAAGTTTAGCCTCGGATCATAACATGCAGTCAGAAGGATTGACCCATACAAGCGCGCCCTCTATATTGATCCCCATGATCAAGAAAGAGTCACCGGACAATACCGATCTCGACCTGCGCAAACTCGAAGTTCGGGTCGAGGAGCTTATCCACGCCTGCTCTTATCTGAAGGATGAGAACAAATCCCTGCGCACGAGACAGGATAACCTGGTGGCGGAACGGGCAGCCCTGATTGAGAAGACAGAACTGGCCCGCACCCGCGTCGAAGCAATGATCACCCGATTAAAGGCAATGGAATCAGCCCAGTGAGCGATACACAGCTACCCATAAAGGTCCAGATCCTGGATAAGGAGTATCGCGTCTCCTGCGAACCGGATGAGCGCGAATCCCTAATAGAATCCGCTAACTATCTCGATGAAAAGATGCGGGAGGTGCGCAAGGCAGGCCGGGTCATAGGCACGGAACGCATTGCCGTCATGGTTGCACTGAATATCGTCCATGAACTACTGGAGCTGAAAAAACACAAGTCCGATGATGCCCAGGTGATCACCCGCCGCATCCAAAGCCTCCAGGAAAAGATCGAAGTTGCCCTGAATAAGAGCAATCAACTGGAACTTTAAGTGATTTAGGTTTAGCCTTATATGACATCCCCTGCGGTGTTCGTTAGTTGCCCGGGTATTTCTTGAGCCTAATATTTGCCCTGGGAGCATAATGCCGATGCCGGTGTGCATGTCCGCCTCGTGCGGAAAGCCTGAAGCATCCCTGTTGCTCCCACTTGAACCTATCGGTTCGAGAACAAAGGTGTACGACGGCACAGGTGGGGGATGTCTCTCTTCTCCAATCGATCGCTGAATGAATACTCAACAACTGCGAAAAGCGATTCGCGCCCACCGCCGCCAACTCAGCAAACAGACCCTCAAGGCGCACAGCCTGCGCATGGCACATCAGGCAACAGCCTGTCAGCCACTCTTGCACAGCCAGCGAATTGCCTTCTATTTTGCCGCGGATGGTGAAATGGATCCCGCGCCATTGGTTACGCGTGCATTAGCCGCTCACAAGCGCTGCTTCTTACCGGTACTGCGGGAAAGGCCGGCAAAGTCACTCTGGTTCGCTGAAATCAAGACCAAGGGAAGACTCAAATCCAATCGATTTGGCATACCTGAACCTGACGCTTATCACAGACATATCACTCCTCCCTGGGGACTTGATCTCATTATTCTTCCATTGGTTGCATTCGATCCGGCAGGCAATCGTCTTGGCATGGGAGGCGGCTTCTATGACCGCACCCTTTCTTTCAAGCAGAGTCGCACTCACTGGAAAGGTCCGAAACTGATCGGCCTTGCTCATCAACTGCAGTGCGTTGATAGGCTGCCGGCGCAGGATTGGGATATACCACTCGATGCTGTCATCACCGAAAAACAGCTCTATCGGTTCAGCGATTAATAGTACCTGTCTGGAATCGTTAACCAAGCCACAGTCTAATGCGAACATTGAATAGCCGATATGCACCTCCGTGGGACGCCGTGAATACTTCCCTGTAGGCTTGACGGTCGCATACCTGCTACCGATACCCGCGGAAATACATATCGGCTATCCCATGAACTGTTTAGTACGCATCAATAGTTGTAAAAATATAATTGCATGTAGACAGGAAGGATAAACACTCAATAATGAATTCTTCATTTAAACCAGATCCATTAAAAACCAAGCAAGTCAGCTGGAATACTATTTACGATTCAACGCACATAGTTACACCAACAAATTGAATTAAATAATAAAAAATTGTGTTTAATCCTGGATTTTTGTAAAAGCTGAATTATACTCTGATCATCTATTGGACAGATCTCCCCCGGAGGATCGATAAATGGTGAAGAAAAAGGCCGCAAAAAAGAAAGCAGCAGTTAAACGCAGGGTTTCCACAACAAAAAAGGTTGCTGTAAAAAAGAGAGTGGCGGCAAAGAAGAAGGCAACCAAAAAGCGTGTAGCCAAAAAAAAGGTTTCCGCCACGAAGAAGAAAGTTGCGGCGAAAAAGAAAGTCGCAACCAAGAAGAAGGCAACAGCTAAAAAGAAGGTCGCAACCAAGAAGAGGGCAACAGCCAAAAAGAAGGTTGCAACCAAGAAGAGAGCAACAGCCAAAAAGAAGATAGCAACCAAGAAGAGGGCAACAGTCAAAAAGAAAGTTGCAGCAAAGAAAAAGGCGACGGCCAAAAAGAAGATTGCAGTAAAAAAGAGGGTAGCAAAGAAAAAAATGGCGACGAAGAGACGTCCATCAAGACCCAGAAAGGTCACACCACGAAAAAAACGCCCTACCAGCTAGCTCCTATTTCATCAAACAAACAAGCCCCGCTTTGCGGGGCTTGTTTTATTAACAGCCGAAAAGGTATCTATTCAGCATCGCACCTACCACATTGATTTAGCTCAAGCCTCATCCACTCCCGCGAAGAGTCGATAGGCCGGATTGTCACTTTCATCCCAGAAGGGATAATCCAGTCCCTTCAGCAGTTGACGGAAATTACTCCTCTCACCCAGTGGCACCTGGATGCCCATCAGCACCCGGCCATAGGCGGCACCATGATTTCGATAGTGGAAAAGGCTGATGTTCCAGTGCCTGCCCAGACCGCTCAAGAAAAACATTAACGCACCGGGCCGTTCAGGAAATTCAAACCGCACAAGGTTCTCGTTCTCTACACCCTTCGCATGACCACCCACCATATAACGGATATGTAGTTTGGCGGTCTCATTATCGGTCATATCCACGATGGGGTAATCATTCTCCTCAAACCGGGAGATCAACTCCTTGCGCTCCCTATCACCATTGCGCAATTCAATACCCACAAAGATCTGGGCAGTGCTTGCATCCGAATAGCGATAGTTGAACTCCGTAATACTCCGCTTGCCGATCAACTTGCAGAACTGCAGAAAACTGCCAGGTCGTTCAGGGATCTGCACCGCAAACAGCGCTTCCCGTTTCTCACCAAACTCGGCGCGCTCCGCCACATGACGCAGCCGATCGAAGTTGATATTGGCGCCACTCTCAATCGCTATCAGATGCGTACCCTTGAGCTCTTCACGCTTCACATAGGCCTTGAGACCGGCAACGGACAAGGCGCCCGCCGGTTCGGCAATGGTACGGGTATCATCGAAGATATCCTTGATTGCCGCGCAGATCTCGTCCGCACTGACCAGCACCACCTCGTCCACCACCTTACGGGCAAGTCGAAAGGTCTCCTTGCCAATCTGCCTGACCGCCACACCATCCGCGAAGATGCCCACCTGCTTGAGGTTTACCCGACGATTTGCCTGCAGGGCACGATAGAGTGTCGGCGCGTCATCCGGCTCGACCCCAATCACCTTCACTCGTGGATAGACATATTTGATATAGGCGCCAATCCCGGCAATCAAGCCACCCCCACCCACGGGAACGAAAACCGCCTCCGGCGGCTCCGGGTGCTGGCGGATGATCTCCATGCCGATGGTACCCTGACCCGCAATCACATCCGGATCATCGAAGGGGTGGATATAGGTCAGACCGCTCTCCCTGGCCAATGTCTGGGAGTGTGCATAGGCATCGTCATAGGAGTCCCCGGACAATACGATCCTCGCACCGAGGTTCTTCACCGCCTGCACCTTGATCGGCGGGGTGGTTTGCGGCATCACGATCAACGCCGGAATCTTCAGCTGACGTGCGGCCAGTGCCACGCCTTGCGCATGGTTGCCCGCGGAGGCGGCGATGACGCCATTCTCCCTCACCTCCCGCGGCAGATTGATGATCTTGTTATAGGCGCCCCGCAATTTAAAGGAGAAGACCGGTTGCAGATCCTCCCGCTTGAGAAACACACTATTCTTCAGCCGGGAAGAGAGTGTCTCCGCGCGATCCAGGGGCGTTTCGCGGGCCACGTCATAGACACGGGCGCGAAGAATTCTTTCAATATAGGTCTGCGGCATAAATCTGTTCCGGGAAAATATCCAAGATGTTAATCATCTACTTAAAAATAAGTTCATTGGATAATATACCTGACATCAACCAGGGGCATGGGTATCATTAACGTCAATCTAAGCGATTCAAGCAAAAAAATCATTCACGACACATATTAATCGTAACGAAAGTAATTGCATGCAGGCCATCGCGACACGCTGTGAATACATCCCTGTATGCTCGACGGCGTGTTCCCTCCCGCCGACGGCCACGCTGACCTGCATGCAATTACTTTTACAACTATTGATATATCAAGGCAGCCTGTACGGCAATACGGATAATAGCTTCATACAATGGCCGCCACATTCAAACAGGAGCATGTAAATGAATGCAGACGAAATGAAAAAAATGGCCGCCGAGGCCGCCTTGGAGTATGTCGATGGCGGTATCGTCGGCGTGGGCACCGGCTCAACCGTCAACCACTTCATCGACTACCTGGCGACCATCAAACACAAGATTGAAGGGGCCGTCTCAAGCTCCGAAGTCTCCACTGAACGCATGAAAAGCCACGGCATCCCGGTGCTGGATCTCAACGCCACCGGCGGACTCGACATCTATATCGACGGCGCCGATGAAGCCGATCACAACCTCTCCCTGATCAAGGGCGGTGGCGGTGCGCTGACCCGCGAGAAGATCGTCGCCGGCGCCAGCCGGCAATTCGTCTGCATCGCCGATGGCAGCAAGCTGGTGGATATCCTCGGCAAGTTTCCCCTGCCGGTGGAGGTCATCCCCATGGCCCGCAGTCACGTGGCGCGTCAACTTGTCAAGCTCGGCGGCACCCCGGTGTGGCGTGAAAACTTCATCACCGACAACGGCAACCTGATCCTCGATGTACACAACCTGGAGATCATGCAGCCCATGGAGATGGAGCAGAAGATCAACAACATCGCCGGCGTGGTCACCACCGGCATCTTTGCCCTGCGGGGGGCGGATGTTCTGATTCTGGGGACGCAGGAGGGCGTGAAGACCGTCCTGCCAAAATAAGCGTAGGATGCGGTGACGACTGCATGGATGCAGAAGGTAGAGCAACGCATGGAGCAGTTGCCGAGGCACGAACCGCATCAATTTCGACCGATGCGGTTCGCAAGCTCACCACATCCTACGCGTTATACAGCGTTCGGCAATACGCCCCAATTGCAGCCGCGATGATCAGTGACCAGAAAAAACCTATCGCTCATTCATTTCATCCCTGGTAAATACCCTTCCACCGCTGGAGACACCCGCCAATTCCTCCATAAGATGCCGATAGGCTTCGCCAGGTTTTTGTCTCGAAACAGACATCTCCAGCCAGTAAATGTAGGATGCGGTGAGGCACGAACCGCATAAGTCGAGATAGATGCGGTTCGCAGGTTCACAACATCCTACGCACTTAATGAATTGTCCTTTACCAAATGGCTTTCAAACCTTCTATCGATCTGAGTTGATTGTCCGCCGTTATGAGAGGTGAGCCCTCATGGATAGCCGTTGCGGCAATCAACCGATCAGCGGGATCTTTGTGGGTAAAGAGATCCGATTGAGAGATCACGGCAATCCCAGGGGTAATTGGCAGTACATCCAGTTCCATGGCCAAGACAAGATCACGCATGAACATCTCAGGAGCGACAGGCTTCACCAGGCGCTTTCTCGAAAATAGCATGGCTATCTCCCAGAAACTCACGTCCGAACAAGCCAGGGATTTACGCTCCAGACCTTCATCCAGGGCCGCGGTGGCCTTGGCGGTCAAACGCTCAGGGGCTTGCGACCAGAAAAGCAGGATGTGGGTGTCACAGATTATCTTCATCCGCGGTCCATTCCACTGCATCAATCGGACTGATGACATCACCCATGTAGCCCTGATTACGCAATGACTCCAATCGCTTGCGGGCAGCCTGCACCTCATCTTCCTCAGGCACCACCCGTGCAATGACCTTGCCCCGATTGGTGATCTGTATTTGATCTCCCTGCTGGATTTTTTTCAGGTACTCCGGCAGATGCTTTCTAAATTCAGAAATGCTTATGGCAAACAAGGACCACACCCCATATGTAATGTACATATTGTTTGTACATTATAGGATAGATTCAACAGGGAAACACCGTTTTTTATTTCAGCGTTGCCTGGTAAAGACAGTCACCATCCACCCGCATAACGGGTGGGCTTGAGGAAAGCCCCTAAAAGGGGCTATGGGTTCCGTGCTCGTGCTCGTGCTCGTGAACGATATTACTGGGTCGGTCGGCACATCTTCGTAGCA